>DATFPZ010000245.1:0-2105 GCA_035264545.1 Acidimicrobiia bacterium | reverse complement strand
CGGACGAATGCAACAGGTGGACGTCGTCGAGCACGAGCACGAACGGCAACGACCGGTTGGCGAGCACGTTGCCGAGACGCGGCAGGCGAATGCTCACGAGGTCCGCCTCCGACATCGCCAACGCGGCGAACGTCTGCGGATCGAGCGTCTCGATCGTGTCGAGCGCGAGCGCGAGGTACGCGAGGAGCGCCGAGGGGTCGTTGTCCTCCTCGGTCACCGTCAGCCAGGCGAACGGCTGCTCGGCCCCGGCCGTCAGCTGGCTCACGAGGGTCGTCTTGCCGTACCCGGGTGGCGCCACGACCAGCGCGACGGTCGCGTCGCTCGCATCGAGGCGCGCGGTTAGGTCAGGGCGAGCGACGACGCCCGGCCGAAGCTCGGGCCTCCGCAGCTTGACCTCGCTCGGGACGAACCGGAGGACCCCTTCGAGGAGGCCCTCCTTCGATACGCCACTTCTTGACGCGGCTTGCATATTTCGCCCTACCACTGCGCACAAGAGTGACCGTTGTGCGCGTGTGGAGTAAAGGGCTGAGCGACCCTGAATGGTGAACTCTTGGTGCGCTACTCCGTTGGAAGCAGCTGAAGTTGCTCGAGCAGTGAGACTTCGTCCCAATACTGGCGGAAAGCCCGAATGCGGTCGCCCTCGAAGTCGGCAACCGTGACGCCGCGCAGCGTGAATCGCCCACCGGTCGGCTCGATCACGACCTCCTCGTCGACGACCAACGGCCCGGAGTGAGTCGCGGTCGCGATCCACTCGACGCACGCTTGGTCGTCACCGACGTCGAGCGGCGTGACGTCGAGGTCGATGTCGGAGAACGCCTCCTGGCGGTCTTCGAGCTCGACGGCCAGCTCGGCGGCCGACGACACGGTCATCACCGGCGACCAACCGTGCACGTCGTCTGAATACAGGTCACGCACGACTCGGCTGTCGCCGGCGACGGACGCCTCGATTGCCTGCACCAACACCGCAGCCCGATCAGCACTGGATCCCATCACGCCTCCCTTTGCCCGCGGCACGAACGACTCACAGCCCCAGCAGCTTCGACTTCGCCGCCGCGAACTCCTCGTCGGTCAGCGCGCCCGACTCGTGCAACTTGGCCAACCGCTCCAGCTCGGCCGTCGAGTCACCCGACGCGGCGGGCGCCGGCGCTGCCTGCGGGGGCGCTGCCTGCGTCTGCGCGTAGGCGGACTGCGCCTGCTCGTTGTACTGGTTCTGCTGCGTGCGACGCTGACCGGCCTTGTAGGCAACGGTCGCGGTCGCCGCTCCCGCCGCCACTCGCATCAACGGCCGCCGCGGCCGGAACATCATTCCCATTGCTGCCTCCTCGGCCCGGGGTGAGCCCCTCTCCGGACCATACGGAGGGTCCCGATGTGGGTCATCATCCGCAAGGGATGAAGGGAGCCCTGCTCGCTGCTCACATCGATTCTCGGCCGCGAGCAGGCCGGACCCGTCAGTACCCTCTCGTCGAGCACGCCTTCGGCCGGAGATCGGGCGGGAGCCGAGAGGAGCACGACCATGGGGGAGCAACGCGTAGGAACGGTGACGCATTACTTCGGCAAGCCCCACGTTGCCATCGTGGACATCACTGCCGGAGAGCTGCGGGTGGGCGACACGATACGGGTCGCCGGCGCGCACTCGGATTTCACGCAGGAGGTGGGATCGATGGAGCTCGAGCACGTGCCCGTCGACTCCGCGAAGGTCGGTGACAGCGTGGGCATCCAGGTGTCCGAGCGGGCGCGGGAGCACGACGACGTCTACCGCGTGACCGGCGACTGAGAGTCGTTCGCTCCCGTCGATGGCCGAATCGGAGATCGACGTCGAGTCGATCGTCGAGGAGACGATTGCTTTCGTGACGGTACGGCCCGAGGGCGACGGCTGGGTCGGAGACGCTCCGGACTGGTTCGGCGACCGTTTGTTCGGCGGCTTCGTGCTCTCCCAATCAGTGCACGCGGTGACGCGTACCGCGCCGGATGGCGGGCGCCTCCACTCGCTCCACGGGTACTTCTTGCGACCGGTGTTCGCCGGGAAGCAGCTCTCGTACCGGGTCGCACCTCTCCGGGAAGGCCGCACCTTCGTGATGCGTCAACTCGAGGCCGTGCAGGACGGC
>DATFPZ010000244.1:0-2925 GCA_035264545.1 Acidimicrobiia bacterium | reverse complement strand
CACGTGTTAGCCCGCCAGGAACGTGACGATGCGGTGGTTCACCACGTCGGGCTCCTCAAGATGGAGGAAATGCCCGGTGCCGGGCACCATCACCAACTCGAGGCCGGCGGGAAAATGCGGGCGGAGCTCGTCCTCGACGACCATCTCGGCGCCCATCACCCCGTCGTCGACGCCGTGCAGGTACAGCGTCGGCACGGGCGTCGGCTGGAGATACGCCCCCTGCACGTCGCTCAACGCAGGGTCCGCCTCCTTCGTGCCCAACACGAACCGGTAGTAGTCGAGCGCCGCCGACAGGGACCCGGGTTCGCTGAGCGTCTCCTTCAGCTCCACCATGAATTCCGCATCGGGCTCGTAGCCCGGTGACCAGTCGCGCCACAGCCGATCGATGACCGCGAAGTCGTTCATCGGCACGGCGGCGTCGGAGACCGGCAGCTGGAAGAAGTACATGTACCACGAGCGCTTGAGCTGCGCGGGGTCGAAGATGTGCTGGCCGAGGGCCGCCGCGTGCGGCACCGCCATGTTGGCGAGCCGTCCGAACCGTTCCGGCGCATGCGCGACCGCGGTGTAGGCAGCCATCGCGCCCCAGTCGTGACCGACGAGCACCGCCGGTCCGTCGGCCGCCAACTCGTCGGCGAGCGCGATCGCGTCGAGCGCCAGCGACGCGACCTGGTAGTTGCCGTCGGGCGCGACGCCGGTGGGGTGATACCCGCGCATCCACGGCGCCACCGCGTGGAACCCCGCTTCGGCGAGGTCGCTGAGGAGCGCCTCGTACGTGGGGGCGTGGTCGGGGAACCCGTGGAGGCACAGCGCCAGCGGTCCATCCGCCGGCCCCTCCTCAAGGTAGGCGAAGTCGATCCCGTTGGCGGTGACGCGACCCAGTTCCATGCGTCCGGAGCCTACGGCGCGGTCTGCCAAGCTTGTTGGCGTGACCCCCGACGCTCTCGTCGAAGAAGAGGTCATCCACACCGAGGGGCTCACCAAGATCTTCCCCGGCGGCGTGAAGGCGGTCGACCAGCTCGATCTGTCGGTAACCCGGGGCGAGATCTTCGGCTTGCTCGGTCCCAATGGCGCGGGGAAGACGACGACGGTTGGGATGCTGACATCGATGGTGGTCCCGACCGACGGGCGCGCCGTCGTGGGCGGCGTCGACGTCATCGCGCACCCGGCGCTCGCAAAGCAGGCCATCGGCGTCGTCCCGCAGACGAACACGCTCGACCGGTCCCTCAGCGTGTGGGAGAACCTGTACTTCCACGGCAAGTTCTTCGGGATGAGCTCGCGAGACGCGAAAAGCGAGGCGACCCGCCTCCTCGAGCGGTTCTTACTCGCCGATCGGGCGTCCGCGGAGGTGCTCGCGCTGTCGGGTGGCATGGCCCAGCGGCTCATGGTGGCGCGGGCGGTCATGCACCGACCCGCGATCCTCTTCCTCGACGAGCCCACCGCCGGGCTCGATCCCCAGGGCCGCATCGCGCTGTGGCAGATCCTGAGGGAGCTGCACACCGAGGGGCAGACAATCCTGCTCACGACGCACTACATGGAAGAGGCCGACCAGCAGTGCGACCGCGTCGCGATCATGGATCACGGCCGCATCCTCGCTCTCGACAATCCCTATGAGCTGAAACGCGGTGTCGGGGCCGACACGATCGTGACGGTGTCGGCGGACGGCGGGCTCGACGAGCTCGCGGGCCTCCTCGAAACGGAGGTGCCCGGCGTGACGCAGGCCAAGCGCGTCGACAGCACCGTGCAGCTCGGAGTGAAGGGCTCGCACGGCGTGCTTCCCGCAGTGGTGATCGCCGCCGAGCAGGGCGGCTTCACCGTGACCGACCTCTCGCTCGCCGAGCCCACGCTCGAGACGGTGTTCATCAACCTGACCGGAAAGGAGCTGCGCGACTGATGGCAACGGTCACCGAGGCACCCAGAGCGGAGCCGTCCCGCCTCGCGACGGCCCGCCGCAGTCCGGCCGCCGCGAGTTGGACGGCGTTCACGGCGCTGCTCCTCCGGGACTTCACCGTGCTGCGCAAGTCCCTGAACGAGTTCCTGCCCCGCACTTTGATCCAACCATTCCTCCTCGTCTTTGTGTTCACCTACGTGTTCCCGAAGATCGGCCAGGGGATCGGTGGCGGAGGCGGTGGCCCGGCTGCCCAGTCGGCGTTCGCGACCGTGCTCGTCGCCGGCGTCGTCGGGGTCACGATCCTCTTCCAGGGCATCCAGTCCGTCGCGCTCCCGATGGTGCAGGAGTTCGGTTATACGAAGGAGATCGAGGACCGCGTGCTCGCACCGTTGCCGGTGTCGCTCGTCGCCCTGGGCAAAGTCACGTCGGGCGCGCTGCAAGGCCTGCTGGCCGCCCTCCTCGTGTTCCCGATCGCCGCCGTCGTGCCCGCCAACGACGTGCACCTCAACGTGAACTGGCCGGTGCTGCTCACGCTGGCGCCGCTCGCGTGCATCACGGCGTCGGCGCTCGGCCTGACGTTCGGAACGCGGTTCGAGCCCCGGACCGTGCCGATCATGTTCGGGGTGATCGTGATCCCGCTGACGTTTCTCGGCGCCGTCTACTACTCCTGGGTGGCGCTCACGCCGATCAAGATCGGCGGTTTCTCCTGGTTGAAGTGGCTGGTGCTCGTGAACCCGCTCGTCTACATGAGCGAGGGCTTCCGGGCCGCCCTGACGACCGCCGACCATATGTCGCTCGCGGCGGTGTATCTCGTGCTCGCGGGATTTGCCGCCCTGTTCCTCTACCTGGGGGTCAACGGGTTCAAGAAGCGGGTCCTCAGCTGATGGAGACGGGCCGTGTTTCTCAGCGGTCGTTCAGTCGGTATCCTCCAAGGGTGCGCGGGGGGATCAAGCTCTCGTTCCATGGTGTCCGTGGATCGACGCCGTGCGCCGGCGACCAGTACGAGCGGTACGGCGGGAACACGTCGTGCGTCTCGC
>DATFPZ010000243.1:0-9791 GCA_035264545.1 Acidimicrobiia bacterium | reverse complement strand
CGAGATCGTGCGCGCGGTCGGCTACATGGCCACCGCCGCGACGTTGGGCTTCGTCGGCTATCTGCTGTACAGCTTCGATACCAGCGCGTCCGGCTACCAGCTCGTCGAGAACCACGCGTGGATCGACACGCTCGGAGTCCGTTACGTCGTGGGCGTCGACGGCATCAGCGTCTTCATGGTCGCCCTCACGGCGCTGCTCTTCCCGATCGGGCTGGTGGCGTCGCAGACGATCAGCGAGCGCCTGAAGTCGTTCACGATGTGGATGCTCGTGCTCGAGTCCGCGTTGCTCGGCGTGTTCCTCAGCCTCGACCTCATCCTCTTCTTCGTGTTCTTCGAGATCGTGCTGGTACCGATGTACTTCATCATCGCCGGATGGGGGCACGACCGGCGCGTGTACGCGGCGTTCAAGTTCTACCTGTACACCGCGCTCGGCTCGGCGTTCCTGCTCATCGGGTTGTTAACGCTCGCGTTCCTGCACGCCCAGGACCACGCGCTCACCTTCGACCTGCGCACACTCACCGCGTGGGCGCCCGGTGGCCTCTCGGACGGCACGGCCAAGGTGCTGTTCCTGGCGTTCTTCGCCGCCTTCGCGGTCAAGGTGCCGCTGTTCCCGCTGCACACCTGGCTGCCCGACGCGCACACCGAGGCGCCGACGGCGGGGTCCGTGATCCTGGCCGGCGTGCTGCTGAAGATGGGGACGTACGGGTTCCTGCGCTTCTCGCTCCCGCTGTTCCCCGACGCTTCTGTGTTCTTCGCGCCGATGCTGCTGGTGCTGGCCACGATCGGGATCATCTACGGGGCGGTCGTGGCTGCCATGCAGCCGAACCTGAAACGCCTCATCGCCTACTCGTCGGTCGCGCACCTCGGCTTCGTCGTGCTCGGGATCTTCGCCCTCACCACCCAGGGCCTCGAGGGCGGCGTGTTCACGATGATCAGCCACGGTCTCACGACCGGTGCCTTGTTCCTCCTCGTCGGGTTCCTCTACGACCGGCGACACACGTTCAACATCGCCGACTTCGGCGGGCTCTGGAAGGCGGCGCCGATCTTCGGCGGGATCTTCCTGGCGGTCGCGTTCGCATCGATCGGGCTGCCCGGGTTCTCGGGCTTCGTCGGAGAGTTCCTGGCGCTCATCGGCACGTTCATCGTGCACCGTCCCTACGCCGTGATCTCGGCCGTGGGCGTGATCCTGGCGGCCGTGTACCTGCTGTGGGCGTACCAGCGGGCGTTCACCGGCGCGCCGAACGGCGAGAACGCCGCGCTGTCCGACCTCAAGGTGCGTGAGCTCACGGCCATCGTCCCGTTGCTCGGGCTCAGCCTCTTCCTCGGCATCTATCCGAAGCCGGTGATCGATCGCGTCGAGCCCTCGGTCCGCCGCGTGATCTGCGGCGTCGAGCGGGGGAGCGACTACAAGGAGCCCGCGGTCGCGACACGGCGCGCGGCCGTGAATCCCGACGACTGCGCCAGTATGAATGCACGGGAGCTGGCGGGACGGTGATCGCCTCGCTGCTCACCCAGGCGCGCGACGTCCCCAACATCCGCACGCCGTCGGTCGACTGGCTCGCCGTCTCGCCGGAGATCGCGCTCGCCGGTGCCGCGGTGGCGATCGTGCTGCTGCGATCGGTCGTGCGCCGGGCGCGCTGGGTGTATCCGGCGTCGCTCGTCGTCGCGTTCAGCGGTGTGACGGCGGCGGCCGCGCTGCTCATCCGCCAGTGGAGCGAGGTCCAGGACCACGGCGCGATCACGACGATCGCCGGCATGCTGCGCGTCGACGGGTTCGGCGTCTTCCTCGGTGGCGTGGTCGTCGCCGCGACGGTGCTCGCCCTGCTGCTGTCCATGAGCTACATCGAGCGCGAGCGTCTCGAGGGTCCCGAGTACCTCGCTCTGATCCTGCTGTCCGCCACCGGCATGCTCGCGATGACGACCGCCAACGACCTCGTCATCGTGTTCCTCGCGCTCGAGATCCTCTCGATCCCGCTGTACGTGCTGGCGGCGTTCGACCGCCGCCGTCTCGCGTCGCAGGAAGCCGGGATCAAGTACTTCGTGCTCGGCGCCTTCTCGTCGGCGGTATTCCTGTACGGCGTCGCGCTGGTGTACGGCGCCACCGGGACGACCTCGCTCACGGGCATCTCCCGCTTCCTTGCCGCCAACACGCTGCTCGACGAGGGGGTGCTGCTCATCGGCCTGGGGCTGCTCCTGGTCGGCCTCGGGTTCAAGGTGGCGGCGGTCCCGTTCCACATGTGGACGCCCGACGTGTACCAGGGGGCCCCGACGCCCGTGACCGCGTTCATGTCGTCCGCGACGAAGGTCGCCGGCTTCGCCGCCCTGCTGCGCGTGTTCCAGGTGTCGTTCCCGTTGTTCCGCAACGACTGGCGCCCGGCGGTCGGGGCGCTGGCGATCGCGTCGCTCGTCGTCGGCAGCGTGGCGGCGGTCGTGCAGAACGACGTGAAGCGGATGCTCGCCTACTCGTCGATCGCGCACGCCGGCTACATCCTCATCGGGTTCGCCGCTGCCGCCGTCGCGAACGGGGGAGCATCCGCCCGGGGACTGCAAGCGGCGCTGTTCTATCTGCTCGTCTACGCGTTCATGACGATCGGTGCCTTCGCCGTGGTCACGATGGTGGCCCGCTCGTCGCACGACGCCCGCCACACGCTGTCCGAGTACCGCGGGCTGGCGGCCGATCGCCCCGCGCTGGCCGCCCTCCTTGCGTTCTTCCTGCTCGCCCAAGCCGGTGTGCCGTTCACGGGAGGGTTCGTCGCCAAGCTCCAGGTGTTCGCAGCCGCGGTCGACGCCCGCGAGTACTACCTGGCCATCGCGGGCGTCGTCGCGGCGGTCGTCGCCGCGTTCTTCTACCTCCGGGTCGTGGTGACCATGTACTCGAGTGGCGACGAGCCGGCCGAGGCGGCCGAGCCCCGACGGCGACCGCTGCGGGTCGACGCGCCCGCCGCCGCTGCCCTCGCGGTCACCGCCGCGCTCACCCTGGTGATCGGCATCGTCCCCGGCGCGTTCCTCGACCTCGCCAAGGACGCCACGTTCATGCTGCGCTGATCGGGGTTTACGCCGCCTCGCGGCGGCGGCGGAACCAGCGGCGGCGGGCACGCTCGCGGGGTCGGGCCCGCTCGACCTCGTGCTCGTCGAGGGCGCGGGCGGCGAGGTGGTGGGCCTCTTCGATGAGCATCATCGAGTCGGAGAAGTCGAACAGGTCGCGCTGGTCGGACGGGTTTGGCAGCACGACCACGTCGACCTCGGGCGGCGCGTGCCGGAGCTCGAGGTCGAACCGCTGGTTGCGGGAGATCGCAAACGCCCGTACCGCCACATCGAGCGGCGAGCGCATCCTCCGCTCGATGAGGGCGCCCGACACGTTGCATACGTAGATCCGGTCGATCGGGCCGGACAGGGCGTGCCACAGCGGCACGGTGTTCGTGACCGCCCCGTCGACGAGCAAGCGCCCGTCGTGCTCGATGGGCGCGAAGAGCGCCGGCAGCGCCGTGCTGGCGAGCAACGCCGGCTCGACCGGGCCGCACGCGAACACGACCTCCTCGCCGGTGCTCAGGTCCGTCGCCACGACGCGCAGAGGCACCTCGGTCTCGGCGAACGTCGGTGCCGTGTGGGCCCGGTCGAGGATCGAGAGCAGGCCCTCGTTCGTGAACAAGTGATCGTCCCGGCGCAGCACGTTCCACGCCCGGACCAGCCTGCTGCCCGGGAACACCTCGCCCGAGCGGATCGAGAGCCAGACGTCCGCCAGGTGCTCGACGCCGTCGACGGTCGGGTCGGTCGCGACCACCGCCCCGTTCAGCGCCCCCGCCGACGTGCCGATGACCACGTCGGGCACGATCTCCCGCTCGATCAGCGCCCGCAGCATGCCGACCTGGCTGACGGCCTGATTGCCGCCGCCGGACAGCACGAACGCGGTGCGCGGTCGGTCGGGCGTCCACATGCTCCGGGGCGTCGCAGGAATGCTCACGGGCCAAACCTCTGGGGGGCGCCGCTCGGTTGTCGCGGCGAGGTCATCTTGGTCGGGATCAAAGCCGTTGTGCGGGACCATCGCTCCCACGAGAACGATCGCACGCGACCGCCGATTCCCGGCACCAGGGCGATTCAGCGCCGCTCGCGCCGTTTGTAGGGCCGGAATTGGGCCGGTGTAGTGTCCATTTGGGTCCTACTCCGTGGCCTGGGGGTCGCGCGGTGACGACGTACTACCAGACCTATCTCGCGGTCGCGGTGCTCGCCGCGGCGGCGGCGGGGATGTTCGGCGCCATGCTCGGCGTGGGGCGGCTCCTCCGCCCCAACCGGGCGCAGGACGAGAAATACATCACCTACGAGGCCGGCTCGGACCCCGTCTCCGGCTTCGGCCAATCGAACATCCGCTACTACGTCTATGCGCTCCTCTTCGTGATGTTCGACGTGGAGGCCGTGTTCATCTTCCCGTGGGCGGTGCGCCTCGAGGGCCTGGGCACGTTCGCCCTGGTCGAAATGGTCGTGTTCGTCGTGATCCTCGCGTTGGGCCTCGTGTACGCCTGGCGCAAAGGGGTGCTTCGGTGGGCCTAGTCGAACGCGGCAGGGTGCCCAAGCCGCTCACCTGGCTGCTCAACTACAGCCGCAAGTACTCGCTGTGGATGTTCCAGTGGGGACTCGCCTGCTGCGCGATCGAGATGGGCGCCGCGCTCGCCAGCCCCCGCTACGACATGATGCGCCTCGGCGTCATACCGTTCCCGGCCAGTCCCCGCCAGGCCGACCTCGTCGTGATCTCGGGCACCGTCACGGACAAGATGGCGCCCGCCATCAAGCGGCTCTACGAGCAGATGCCCGATCCCAAGTACGTGATCTCGATGGGCGCGTGCGCCAACTGCGGCGGGCCGTACTGGGACTCGTACTCGGTCACCAAGGGCGTCGACCAGATCATCCCCGTCGACGTGTACGTGCCGGGGTGCCCGCCGCGCCCCGAGGCGTTGCTCCAGGGCATCGTCCTGCTCCAGGAGCGCATCCAGCAGGAGGGCATCGGGAACGACGAGCTCAAAGCCCGCTGGACCGGGGAGCCGATCGTCGTTGGCTGACGACCTCGAGCGAGAGCAGAGCGGCGCCGCCGAGGAGGTGAGCGTCGAGCAGCAGCTCGCCCGCACCGACGAGTCGGCTGCCGCCGAGCAGGCGCGCGCCGACGCCGACGAAGCGGACGCGCCGCCGACCGACGAGCAGGCCACAGGCGAGTCAGCCCCCCTCGACGACGTCGAGCAGGAGCTGCTGGCGCGCCTCGAGCGCGAGCTCGGTGACGGGGTCGTCGAGTCGGCCGATGCATTCGGCATGCTCGTCGTGCGCGTGAAGCCCGAGGCGTGGCGCCGGGCGGCCGAGGTCAGCAAGCACGAGCTCGAATGCGACTACCTCTCGTTCATCGCCGGCATCGACTGGCAGCCCGCGCCGCGCGAAGGCGACGAGGCGGGCGGTGACACGTCGTCGCCCGTGCAACCGACAGAGATGACCTTCGGGGTCGGCGGCTCAGCGGGCCGGATGCAGGTGTTCGCCCATGTCCAGTCCACGAAGCACCACTGGGGCGTCACCCTCAAGACCGACGTCGACGAAGCCAACCCGCACGCCGAGTCGTGGGTGGCGACGTACCCGGGCGCGGACTGGCACGAGCGCGAGTGCTGGGAGATGTTCGGCGTCGCCTTCGACGGCCACCCGAGCCTCCGGCACCTCTATCTCCCCTCCGAGTTCGAGGGTCACCCGCTGCGCAAGGACTACCCGTTGCTCGCCCGCGTCGTGAAGCCGTGGCCCGGCCTCGTCGACGTCGAGGCCATGCCGGGCGAGGAGGACGGCAACGGCGCGCAGCCCGCGGCGGCGGAGGCCCAGTCGGCCGACGCCCAGTCGGCGGACGCCGACGAAGAGGAGTCGTCATGAGCGTCGACTTCGCCGTCGACCGTCAGGCGTGGCGGCACCTGGCCGACGCCCAGGTGAACGTCGAGCTCGACACCGGCGACATGATCCTCAACCTCGGGCCGCAGCATCCGGCCACGCACGGGACGTTGCGGCTCGTCGTCCGCCTCGACGGCGAACGCGTCGTCTCGGCCGACCCCGTCATCGGCTACATGCACCGCGGCTACGAGAAGCTCACCGAGTTCCGCACGTACCCGCAGGTCACGACCCTCATCAACCGCATCGACTGGCTGTCGAGCTTCGCCAACGAGGTGCCGTTCATGCACGGCGCCGAGCTGCTCATGGGCATCGAGGCGCCGCCGCGCGCGCAGTACATCCGGAACATCCTCACCGAGCTGTCGCGCATCGCGACGTTCCTGCTCTTCCTCGGCGAGATGGGCCTCCAAGTCGGTGCGCTCACGCCGCCGTTCTACGGGTTCCGCGACCGCGAGCACGTGCTCAACCTGATCGAGGCCGCGACCGGCGGTCGATTCCACCCCAACTTCAACCGCATCGGCGGCCTGAAGGACGACCTCCCGTGGGGCTGGGTCAACGAGTGCCGCAACACCATGAAGGTCGTCTTCGACGCGTGCAACACGCTGGAGGAGCTCGTCGCCGAGAACGAGATCTTCCAGGGGCGCACCCGCTCGATCGGGATCATCCCCCAAGAGGTCGGCGCCGGGTACGGCGTCTCGGGCTCGAACCTGCGGGCGTCGGGCGTCGACTGGGACCTGCGCCGCGACGGCAAGCCGTACTTGGTGTACCCCGACCTCGACTTCAAGGTGTGGACGCACCCCGACGGCGACTCGTACTCGCGCTACTGGGTCCGACTCCAGGAGACGCGCGAGGCGGCACGCATGGTCGTGCAGATGCTCGACCGGATCCCGAGCGGGCCGATCATGGCGAAGGTCCCGCGCATCATCAAGGTCCCGGAAGGTGAGGTCTGGGTCGAGACCGAGAACCCGCTCGGCCAGATGGCGTACTACGTGATCTCGAAGGGCGCGACGGGCCCCTTCCGGGTGAAGATCCGCTCGGCCTCGTTCAGCAATGTGTCGATCCTGCCGTGGTTGCTGCGCGGTGTGTACGTGCCCGACGTGATCACAATCCTCGGCAGCCTGTACTTCATCCTGGGGGACATCGACCGGTGATCGAGCTCGCGGTCAACGTGGGCTGGGGAACGATCCTGGCGATCAAGACGATCGTCGTGCTCGCCATCATCCCGCTCGGCGCCATCATCCTCGGGTACGTCTTCCTGCTGAAGATGATGGCGCACATGCAGAGCCGCCTCGGCCCGATGGACCCGGGCGGGTTCCACGGGTGGTTCCAGCTCATCGGCGATGGCATCAAGTTCATCCAGAAGGAAGACGTGATGCCGGCGAAGTCCGACCGGCGCATCTTCGCCATCGCGCCCGCGGTCGTCGTCATCTCGACGTTCCTCGTGTTCCTCGTGCTGCCGACCGGTCCCGACCTCGTCGTGAGCGACCTCGACGTCGGCGTGTTCTACGCCCTCGCGGTGTCGAGCCTGTCCGTCGTCGGCGTGCTGATGGCAGGGTGGGCGAGCGCCAACAAGTTCGCGTTGCTCGGCGCGCTGCGCGCGGCCGCCCAGCTCATCGCGTACGAGCTGCCGCTGCTACTCGCGGTCGTCGGCGTGGTCGTGATGGCGGGCACGATGAGCCTGCAGGGGATCGTCGAGCAGCAGCAGAACGGGGCCATCTTCGGCTGGGACGGCATCGGGAACCCGTTCGTCTTCGCCCAGATCATCGGCTTCGTGCTCTTCCTCGTCGCCGCCCAGGCCGAGCTGACCCAGACTCCATTCGACATGCCGGTGGCCGAGAGCGAGCTCGTGGCCGGATACATGGTCGAGTACACCGGCTTCCGGTTTCTCTTCTTCTTCATCGGCGAGTTCGGCACCGCCTTCGCGTTCGCCGGGCTCGCCGCCACGCTGTTCCTCGGCGGCTGGGCGATCCCGCACGTCACGGACCCGGGATGGTCGAACGTGCTCGGGCCGATCGTCCTGCTCACCAAGGTCATGCTCGTGGCGTTCCTGATGTTCTGGGTTCGGTTCACGTACCCGCGCCTGCGCGAGGATCAGCTCCAAGCCGTGGCGTGGAAGTTCCTGATCCCGATCGGCCTCGCGAACATCCTCATCACCGGTGCATTGAAGGTGGCGTTCTAGATGCCCAAGTTCCCGAAACCCAAGGCTCCGGGGCTCATCGGAGGCCTCGGCGTCACGTTCAAGACGATGCTCAAGGGCGCCGTCACCGTGCAGTACCCGCACGAGCGGGAGGACCCGCCCACCCGAGCGCGGGGCGTCATCGCGTTGAAGGAAGAGAACTGCACCGTCTGCATGCTGTGCGCGCGGCAGTGCCCCGACTGGTGCATCTACATCGAAGGCCACAAGGAGAAGCGGCCGCCGCGCCGTGAGGGCGGCCGCGAACGGACGGTGAGTCTCCTCGACCGCTTCGACATCGACTACGCGCTCTGCATGTACTGCGGGATCTGCGTGGAGGTCTGTCCTTTCGACGCCCTGTTCTGGAGTCCCGAGTACGAGTACTCCGAGTCCAACATCGCCGACCTCCTCCACGACAAGGAGAAGCTCGGCGAGTGGATGGAGACGGTCCCCGAGCCGGAGCCGCTCGAAGTCGGCGCCGAGGGCAAGAAGTAGCGAGCAGGACGCCCGCATGACCGCGCAGAACGTCGCCTTCTGGGTCCTCGCGATCGCGATGGGCGCCGGCGCCGTCGGCGTCGTTCGATCGCGGAACATCGTGCACGCGGCGCTGTTCCTGATCGTGGTACTCGTGGGCGCGGCGGCGCAGTACATCGTCCTCCTCGCCGAGTTCGTCGGGATCACCCAGTTCTTCATCTACATCGGCGCCATCGCGGTGCTGTTCCTCTTCGGCATCATGCTGACGCGCGCGCCGATGAGCGCCGGCGACTTCGACAACGATCAGCGTTGGCCGGCCGCGATCGTCTCCGTCTTCCTCCTCGGCGTGCTCATCGCGCTCCTCGTGAACGCCTTCGGGCACGACAACATCAAGCTCTCCGACGAGCTGCTCCGGGTGAGCCGGACCGGCCCGGTCGCCGACTCGATCTTCCGCAGCTTCGTGGTCCCGTTCGAAGTCGTCTCGATGCTGCTGCTCGCGGCACTGGTGGGGGCGGTGGTCATCGCCCGGAGAGACTGACTATGGCGCTGAACCAGTACCTCATCCTCAGCGCATTCCTCTTCTGCTGCGGCGTCTACGGCGTGCTCGCCCGCCGCAATGGCGTCCTGGTCCTGCTCTCGGTCGAGCTGATGCTCAACGCCGTCAACATCAACCTGGTCGCGTTCGCCGCGTTCACGAAGCAGATCGCGGGACAGGTCTTCGCCCTCTTCGTCATCACGATCGCCGCCGCCGAGGTGGGGGTCGGCCTGGCGATCGTGCTCCTGATCTACCGCAACCTCCGGAGTCCGGACCTCGATCGCGTCGACCAGCTGAAGGGCTGAGCCGCCGTGCTGCGCAACGCCTGGATCATTCCCCTGCTGCCGGCCGCGTCGTTCGTGTTGATCCTCCTGTTCGGAAAGCGCCTGCCGCGCAAGGGTGCCGAGCTCGCCGTCGGCGCCGTGGGTGCCTCCTTCGTGCTCTCGTGCATCACGGCGGTGCAATGGATCCAACGAGTCAGCGACCATGGCGGCCGGGAGTCACTCCGAGGGTTCGGGCACTCGTTGCTCCCGACGCAGGAGGGCGGCGTCTCCGCGGTCGCAACCGGTTTCACGTGGTGGCAGAACGCCAACGTGAAGTTCGCCGTCGGCATCCACATCGACGGCCTCGCCGTGATGATGCTGTTCATGGTCACGCTGGTGTCGTTCCTCGTTCACGTGTACTCGACGAAGTACATGGAGGGCGACC
>DATFPZ010000242.1:0-2737 GCA_035264545.1 Acidimicrobiia bacterium | reverse complement strand
CCGGTTCCGGTTGCACGCAGCAGCACGAGCCGCCCGACATTCGGGCCGTGATCATCGGGCCGGTCGAGCCGACGCTCCCGTAGTACGACGACGTCGACGCCCGGCGGTCGATCGGCAGCCCGCACCGAGCGCACCGTGTGCTCTCGTGGTGCCGGAGCGTTCGCCAGTGCCACGCACGACCGTGGCTCAAGGTCATGAGGTCAGCATCGCGCCGCGGCGGCGACAGGTGAAGCCCTGCCATCACTCACATGTGAGGCGTATCGGTGGTCGTCATGACACATCGCGGATGTTGGGGCCCGGCCCGTCGAGGTTCCAGGCAACAACGCGACGGGGATGGATCCGGATCACGTCGTTGCTGAAGCCGTCCATGAGCGGCTGTTCAACCACGAACGTCTCGGCGCGGCCGCGGATCTCGAGACCTCGACCGCGCTGGCCGCCGGGCCCGAGTGATTCCTCGGGTGTTGCGATGTCATCGACGACGAAGGAGACGCGCGGGTCGGCCTGGATGTTGCGGAACTTCTGGCTCTCGCGCAGCGCCGGGCCGCCGATGTCGATGGCCTCCGCGCCGTCGTTCACCCAGTAGGCAACGGGATTGACCTGTGGCGCCCCGCTCGGCCCGATGGTCGCAAGACGCCCCAGGTGCTGGGTGCGCAGGTAGGCGCGCTCGGCGACGGTAAAAGCGCTGCTGTTTGGCTCCTGGCCGTTCGTCAGGAGCAGCGTCTTGCCGACGACGTCGCGGGCTTCGATGGCGGCGTGCGCGTCGGCCGCCTGCTCGAGCGGGAATGTGCGTCCGATCACGGGCTTGATCCGGCCCTCCGCCGCCTCGGACAGCGCTCGCTCGGTCATCGACTGCAACTCCGCCGGCGAGTACTGCACCTGCTCGATTCCACGCACGGTCACCCGACGGCGCTCTGCCTCGTACGGGTCGATCACGGTGAAGCCGCCGCTCGGTCCACCGTGTGCAGAGAAGCGGCCGCCGCGTGCCGTGATCTCGAACGCGGCGCGGCCGAGCTCCCCGCCGGCGCCGTCGAACACCACGTCCGGTCCTGTCCCGCCGGTGGCCTCGCGCACCCTCTCGGCCCAGTCGGGCTCGGAGTAGTCGACGACCACGTCGGCGCCCAGCGTGCGGACGATCCCGAGCTTGTGCCGGCCGCGGGCCGCGGCGATGACTCGCCCGCCGGCTGCGTGCACGAGCTGTACGAGCAGGATGCCGAGACCGCCGCCCGCGGCCAGGACGAGGACCCACTCACGCGGCCGGATCCGGGCGTTGTCGACGAGACCGAGCGCGGTGGCGCCGTCGTGCAGGACCGCGGTCGCGGTTTGCAGGTCGAGCCCGTCCGGGACCACGACGATCGCATCGGCGGCGACGACGGTCCGCTCGGCGTACCCGCCATGACCGCCGCGTTCCCCGGTGTGAGCCACGACGCGCCGGCCGATCCAGTCGGGATCCACACCATCGCCGACGGAGCTCACGACGCCGGCCACGCCGCCGCCCGGCACGTACGGCGGTTGCACCGAGAAGTGCTCGCGAACCCAACCCCGGCGGATCTGCGTGTCGACGAACAGGGTGTCAACCACTGCCGCGTCGACGACGACCTGTCCCGGCCCCGCGACGGGATCGGACGTCGTGGTCGTCGCCAGCACTTCCGGGCCGCCGAACTGTGTTGCGAGTACCTGGCGCATCTCCTGACCTCCTCGTTTGATCAGCGAAAGTCGCCGGCGTGGTCGGATGCCCACTCGCGGAACGTGCGCGCCGGCGTTCCTGTGACCCGTTCCACGGTCGACGTGACCAATTCCGGCTCCTCGACGAAGCGCGCCCATGTGTCGAGCGCGTGGTCGGCAAACGATGCGTCACCGAACGCGGCGGCAAGGCCGTCACGCACGGCTTGGGGCGGGACATCCTCCCAGCGCGCCGGGCGTCCGATCGCGTCGCCGATCCTTCGCACCTGGTCGGCCTGCGTCAGCAGCTCGGGCCCGGTCACGACGTGCTTCGCGCCGATATGCCCCTCGCCCGTGAGTGCGCTCACCGCGACCGCCGCGATGTCCGACTCGTGGATCAGCGACCGCGCCGCCGCCCCGTACGGCCACCGCACGACACCGTCGCCGCGGATCTGGCCGGCCCACATCAGCGTGTTCGATGCGAACCCGCTCGGTCGCAGGAACGTCCATTCCAGCTTGGACTGCTCGATCAGTTGCTCCATGTCGGCGTGGAACAAGCCGACCGGATCGGGCTGCTGCCCACCCGCCGACGACAGGTAGACGAGCCGGCGCGTCCGGCGTTCGACCGTGTCCAGAACCGCGGGCGCGCTCTCGACCGTCGTGAACGGCCAGACGAGGAACACGGCCTCCACGCCGTTCAGCGCCGGGACGAGGGTGCTGGGATCGGAGAGGTCGCCGCCGACGACGTCGACGTCGCCGGCCAGTCGTGCCGCGTCGGGATGACGCGTCAACGCCCGGACCTCGGCGCCGGCGTCGACCAGCTGGGAGACGGTCTGGCGGCCCACGGTGCCGGTCGCCCCGGTGACGAGGATCATGGTGCGACCAGGTGCAGGTCGCCGAACTCGTGCCACCGGTAGCCGAGCTCGAGGGCGGCGTCGTAGCTCCGGTCGAGCAGCTCCCGGCCCGCCACCGCTTCGAGCAGCTGCAGGTGGGACGCCTCCGGCTCGTGCCAGCCCGTGAGCAGCCCGTCGACCAACCGCACCCCACGCTCGGGGGTGACGACGACTTCGGTCCAACC
>DATFPZ010000241.1:0-5585 GCA_035264545.1 Acidimicrobiia bacterium | reverse complement strand
AACCTTCACAGCCGATGAGGCCGAGATCCTCGAGCGGTACTTCACCAACCTCGACCGGCCCGTCTTCGCCCTCGTCAACCTGCCGGAGGTGGTGAAGGGGGCGCTCTTCGCCCGGTACTCCCGGACGCACAAGAGCCTCCGCCGGCTCTTCCTCGACGAGTTCGCCGACGAGGTCGACGGCGCCTCCGACGGGCCCGACGAGTCGACCGTCGGCCTTGGCCGGGCGGAGCAGCTCTACGACAAGGTGTTCCTGGAATACGGCGACGACTCGGTGGCCCAGCTCGGCGGCGTGCACCTCGCCTGCGAGCAGGCGTCGAACGTGCTGACCAAGGTCCTCGAGTGGGGCCGCCTCATGGCCTACCTCGAGCAGTCGACCCGCTACATCCCCTACGACAGCCGGCTCGGGGGCAGGTACCGATACTGGCGCGACCCGGAGATCGCCCGCTCGCCGCTGGGGGCACGCTATGTGGCCGATCTCGACGCGCTCTTCGACACGTACGCCCGCATGCTTCCTGAGCTCATGGAGTGGGCGCGCGCCCGGTATCCGAAAGAGCCCGGCGACTCCGACTTCGTGTACAAGCAGACGATCAAGGCCAAGGCGTGTGACGCCGCCCGCGGCATCCTCCCGGGGGCGACGCAGTCGAATGTCGGCATCTACGGCACTGGCCAGGCGTTCGAAGCGCTCCTGCTGCGCATGCGCGCGCACCCACTCCCGGAGGCGCAGCAGTACGCGGCGATGATGCTCCACGAGCTCCAGAAGGTCATCCCGTCGTTCCTCACCCGCGTCGACCGGCCCGAGCGCGGCGGCGCCTGGACCGAGTACCTCACCGGCACGCGCCAGGCGACCGCGGAGGTCGTCGACCGATTGCTCACCGGCGATGCGCCGGAGCCGCGTCCGGCCGTGGTCCTCACCGACTTCGACCCGGACGGCGAGGAGAAGCTCCTGGCCGCGGTGTGCTACCCGCACACGAACCTCCCCGAGGACCAGATCCGGGCACGGATCCGGCGCCTCTCGACCGACGAGCGCGTGGCGTTGCTGCGCGCGTACGTGGGGGAGCGGTCGAATCGGCGCCACAAGCCAGGCCGGGCCTTCGAGCGCACCGCCTACCGGTTCGACGTCCTGTGCGACTACGGCGCGTTCCGGGACCTCCAGCGCCATCGGATGCTGACGATCGAGTGGCAGCCGCTGTCGCCCGCCCACGGCTACGACGTCCCCGAGGCGGTCGTCGAGGCGGGCCTGGCCGAGCCGTTCGAGGATGCCATGGCGATCTCGGCCGCCCTCCACGACGCGCTGGCGCCCGTGCTCCCGGAACAGGCCCCCTACGCGGTGTCCCTCGCGTACCGCATCCGTTTCGCCGTCCAGATGAACGCCCGCGAGGCGATGCACATGCTCGAGCTGCGGACCTCGCCCCAGGGCCATCCCGCGTACCGCCGCGTCTGCCAGGAGATGCACCGGCTGATCGCGGACGAGGCGGGCCACCGCGCCGTTGCGGCGGCGATGCGCCACGTCGATCACACGACGTACGAGCTCGAGCGCCTGACGGCCGAGCGCGCCGCCGAGCAACGCCGCGCCGCGCCGCGGTCGTAGATCGAGCGAAAAAATCTCGGGGCGTGCTGAGCAGCATCGACGCGCGACGGTGCTGGTCACGACGCCGGCCCGAGCGCGCCCGGCGCTTGACACGGCAGCGGATCTCGGGCGTACTACTTCTCACCCCTGTGCCGTGATACCGGTCGTGGATCTTCCGGTGACGATGCCGCGGAGCTCGTTCGGAAGGGGCGGTGCGGGGTGTTGGGGGTCCGGGAGACCAAGTAGAGAACGCTGGAATAACCTCGCTGCCAGGGCAGTGCTGGCCAAACAGTGGCCCCAACGGTCTCCTGGACCCCTTGTTCGCTCATCGCCGGCCCGGCGCACCCAGCGCGTGGGGAATGCGCGAGCACGTCGCCCCGTTGTGCAGCACCTTGGGGACGCGGCGTTATACTCCGCGGCCCCACGGCCCCGGAACCCGCCGGTCAGCGAGGCGCAGCGGGGGCCGTTCCTTCCGGCAGACGCCTCGCGGAGCTGAACACACATGAGCATCGACGACCTCGACGAGGAAGAAGCCGAGCTCGACGAGGAGTCCCTCGACGAGCCCGAGCTCGAGCCCGATGAAGCGCTCGAGGACGAAGACCTCGAAGACGAAGACATCGCGATCGACGACGAGACCGAGGAGGAAGAAGACGCCGCGGTCGAGGGTGAGGTCGTCGTGGCGGAGCCGGCGAAGGCAGCGGCCGAGACGACCGACGAAGAAGAGGACGTCGTCGACCTCGACGAGGAGCTGCACCCCGACGACGTCGAGGAGCCTCTCGACGTCCTACTCCAAGAGCGGACCGCGAGCGCGACGCTCGAGGACGAAGAGGAGGAGGCCGAGGAAGAGGAGCCCGACGTCGACGAACGTGGCGAAGGGCCGGCTCGCATCGTTCCTCGGCGGCCCGGCGAGTTCCTCTGCGCGTCGTGTTTCCTGGTGCTCCCACGCAGTCAGCTCGCCGACGCCAAGCGCATGCTCTGCCGCGACTGCGCGTGACAGCCATCGGATCGGGCTGACGCCGTCGCGAAGCCTCCGAGTGCCAGCATGACCTGATGCGTCGTATCGGCAGGGCGCTGCGCGATCGCGGGGTGCAACGCCGTATGGGGGCGGCGGCACTGTCGGGTGTCCTGCTGGCGCTGGCGTTCCCGGGCTTCGACATCGGTGCGCTGGCGCTCGTGGCGCTCGTCCCGCTGCTCTGGGCGTGGCGGGGAGAGACGCCTGGTCGCGCTGCGCTGTACGGGTTCGTGTTCGGCGTCGTGTTCGCCGGGATCCTCATGTACTGGCTCTGGTATTTCGGGATCGTCGCGATCGTGCCGCTCGTCGCAGCCTGGGCGGCGTACACGGCGCTCACCGGGTATCTCGTCGGCTGCCTGAACCGCGCCGGTCTCCGATCACCGTGGCTGATCGCGGCGGCATGGGTCGTGCCCGAGGCACTGCGCGGACGGTGGCCCTTCGGTGGGCTGCCGTGGGGCGACCTCGGCGTGGCGCTCCACGACTTCCCGCCCGCGCGCGCGGTGGCCAGCTGGGGCGGCGTCGCGCTCGTCTCGTTCGTGCTTGTCGCGTTCAACGCATATCTCGTCGACCTGACTGTTGCGCTCCGTACGCACGGGCGACGGTCGATCGTTGTCGCGACTGCGGGCGTCGGCGTAGTTGTCGTGCTCGTCGCCGGTGCCGACGTGGCGCGCTACCAGACCCACTCAACGGGAGAGCTGCGGGTCGCCATGCTCCAGGGCAACGACCAAGACCGCTATCTGACCACCGAGGAGAAGCGCAACGGATTCCTCACCGAGCAGCACTTCGCGCTCGCGGACCGTCTACGCGGACCGTACGACCTGGTCGTGTTTCCCGAGTCGTCGCTCGACGACTTCAGTCCCGAGAGCAACCCGAGCCTGCGCAACCGCCTGGTCGCGGAGGGGGCGGAGCACGACGCCGATGTGCTTGCCAACGCCGCCGTCCCGGCACCCGACGGACGGGAGTACAACCAGAACCTGCTCTACACCCCCGACGGGCGACTCGCCGGCACGTACTCGAAGGAGCATCTCGTCCCGTTCGGCGAGTACGTGCCGTTCCGGTCGCTGGTCGATTGGACCGGGATCGTCGACCGGATCCCGTACGACTACACGCCGGGGAAGGAGCGGACGATCTTCCGGGTCAAGGGCCACCGCTTGGCCACGGTGATCTGCTTCGAGTCGGCGTTCGGGCCCCTCGTCCGGGACTTCGTCGATCGCGGCGCCGAGATCGTCGTGGTGAGCACCAACAACCGCTCGTACCGACGCTCGGCCAACTCGGCCCAGCACATCGCCCAGACGCAGATGCGGGCCGCCGAGACGGGACGCCCGTTCCTCCAGGCATCGATCTCGGGGATGAGCGCGGTCATCGACGCCGACGGCGACGTGCGCAACACGACGAAGCTGTTCCGCCGGTCCGTCGTCAGCGACACGGTCACGACGACCACCGGCGAGACGCCGTACGTGCGGTTCGGGGAGTGGGTGGTCGCCGTCAGCGCGCTGTTGCTCCTGGGGGCTGCGGTCGCGAGCCGTGTGCGCCGCCCCCGGGCGACGTTCCCTAAACTCGCCGCGGAACAGCGCGTGCCAGTTGGGAGCGGGAGGGTGACGTGAGCGACGACGCTCAGAAGACGGCCGAGCGGGCAATCGACCTGCTCGTGTACGCACCCGTCGGTGTCGCGCTGTACCTGCGCGACACCGTCCCCACGTTCGTCAACCTGTTCGTGTCGCGGGGCCGGGCCGAGCTCGGGCAACGGCGTCAGCAGGCGCAGGGTCAGGTCGCGCAGGCGAAGGCGATGGGGGAGTTCGCGGTGAACTACGGCGGGCCCAAGGTCCGCGAGCACGTGGAGAAGGGGATCGCCATGGCCCGCAAGAGCGCGGAGGTCGTGCTCGGCGGCGCCGCCGGTGTGAGCGAGTTCCCCTCCGCGCCGGAGGACGTCCCGCCGCCGGCGCGGCACGCGCCATCGGAACCCGCGGCGGCACCGACCCGGAGCGTGGCGAGCCAGCCGGCGGGGGAGACCACGACCGCGACCGCCACGCCGACGGCGGCGACGCTCGGGATCCCCGACTACGACGAGTTGTCGGCCTCGCAGGTCGTGGAGCGGCTCGACGGCCTCCACGCGGGCGAGCTCGACGCCGTGCGCGCGTACGAGGAAGCGCACCGGGCCCGGCGCACGATCCTGTACAAGATCGAACAGCTCACCAGCTGAGCGCCCGTCCATGGAGGGCAGTCGTCCCGCCACCGCCGAGGACCTGCCGCGGATCGCCGAGCTGGCCGAGCTCGTGCGCTACGAGCTCGTGCCCATGAAGGGCGGCGCGCTGTGGTCGGCACGCGAAGCCGTCGCCGAGCCGTTCGAGGACACGTACGGCGCGCTCATCGACCATGACGACGCGTTGGTGGTCGTCGGGACGGTGGACGAGACCGTCGTGGGCTTCGGTGTAGTCACGCTCGAGCGCCTGCGGACGGGTGAGACGCTCGGCGTCATCAGCGACCTCTTCGTCGAACCCGGTGCTCGCGCGGTCGGCGTGGGGGAGGCGATGGCAAACGACCTCGTGGCGTTCTGCGCGGCGCGCGGGTGCACCGGCATCGACGCCCTCGCGCTCCCGGGGCACCGGACGGCGAAGAACTTCTTCGAAGGGTCCGGGTTCACGGCGCGGGCACTCGTGATGCACCGCGCGCTCGACCGCCGAGAGGGCGAAACCGATTGAGCGACGGTCCCGAGGTCGCCGTCGGCGCGGTCGTCACCCGAGACGGCGAGCTCCTGCTCGTGCGCCGCGGCCACGGACCCGCCGCGGGCGAGTGGTCGGTGCCCGGCGGACGCGTACACCTCGGCGAGGAGCTGCACGAGGCGGTCGTCCGCGAGACCCGCGAGGAGACCGGCATCGACGTCGTCGTCGAACGCTTCCTCGGATGGGTCGAGCGGATCGACAGCGGTGCCGAACCTCACCACTTCGTGATCCTCGACTTCGCGTGCGCGCCCCTCGACCCCGAGCAGCGCCCCACCGCGGGAGACGA
>DATFPZ010000240.1:0-3800 GCA_035264545.1 Acidimicrobiia bacterium | reverse complement strand
CCGCGCTTCTACCTCGGGTACCAGGAGTTCCTGTTCAACGGGCCCGGCGTGGTCTGGGCGATGGGCGCGGCGCGGGCGGTGACCCTCGGCGCGCTGTCGAACGCCGGCGCGCTGAAGGTCGTCGGAGTGGTGTCGTTCGCGGCGTTGCCGGCTGCAATGGCGTTCCTCGCCCGGTCGCTCGGGCTCGGGCGGTTGGCGGCTGGGGTCGGCGCCGTGCTGTCGCTGCTGGTGTCGAGCGAGTTCGGGCCCGGCCTCGAGGGCCTCTATCTCATCGGTCTCGTGTCACATCAGCTCGGCGCGCCGCTGTTCTGTCTCGCGCTCGGGGCGCTGCTGCGAGTCCCGATCGACACCCGACGGCGCTGGGTGCTGCTCGGGGCAGTGTCGCTGGCCGGGCTGGCGATCACACACCTCATCTCCGTGATCATCCTGGCCGTCGTCTTTCCGCTGCTGGCGTTCGGGCTCCGGCGCGAGCACCTCGGGCGCGCCGAGCTCTCCAGGTTCGCTCTGACCGTTGTGTTGGCGGCGGCGCTGGCGGCGTGGTGGCTGATCCCGGCCCTCGCCCACCGCGACCTCCGAGGCGACGTCGCGACGTGGGCGACGCCTCCGTTCGGGGACCGCATCGATGCGATCGTGAACGGGGAAATCCTGTTCCGCCCCTACACGGTGTGGATCGTCGTCGCCGGCTGGGCCTACGGGCTGGTGCGCGTGCGTCGCCGCCCGTTCTCCCTCGTGCTCTTGGTGGCACCGCTCCTCTACCTCCTCCTCGCGCACTGGGCGGCGTCGCGCTGGCCCGACAACGAGATCGCCATGCAGCTGGCCAACCGGGGGCTCGGCTACGCCGGCCTGCTCGCGATCCTGCCGCTGTCCGCCGGGATCGCCGCCGGCGCGCGGTTCGCCAGGGCGCGGCTGTCGTGGCGCTGGGCCGGCCCGGCGGCGGTGGCGGCCGCGCTCGTCCTCGCGGTCGCCTTGGTCGCGTCACCGCTCGGGCCCGACCGGGGATCGGCGAGTGAGTTCCGCTCGCCCGTCCCGCAGCTCCAGCACGCCGCGGCCGAGCTCCGGCATGATGTGCCCGACGGCGCCCGGTTCGTCACCCAGCGCGACTATCCGGGGGAGGTCCTCCGTACCGGTGTGATCCTCCCGCCGACCTGGCTCGCGTGGGCGTCGGGCCGCGACTCGCTGAACGGCTGGAACCTCGAGTCCTCGAGCACGCCCGAACCCGATCTCGAGCCGGACCTGCACCTCGGGCGCCGCCCCGCAGACACGCAGGCGGACGTGCTGAGCCGGCTGGGTGTCTCGCATGTCGTCACGACGGGCGACCCGTTCGCCGACGCGCTCGCGGTGTCGGACCGGTTCGAGCTCGTCTGGCGCGAGGCGCCGATCGCGATCTTCGCCGTCCGGGCGCGCCCCGAGCAGCCCGAACCCGCCGCGCTCGTCGCCACCGGCGCCCCTGCGACGGCCCGCGTCATGCGCGCCGACCCGGAACGGCTGCGCATCCGCGTCGACCCGTCGGCCGCCACGACCGCCACGGTGGCCGTCGCCTGGTCACCGAAGTGGCGCGGCCGCGTCGACGGACGACCGATGGAGCTCGGGCACACCGCCGACGGCCTGATCGCGGTGCGGCTGCCGGCGGGACGGAGCACGCTGGAGCTCGACTACGGCCCCGACGGGTGGGACCGCCTCGGCGTCGGGGTCAGCGCGCTGACGCTCGTACTCCTCGCCGCGTTCGGCGTGCACGCGGCGCGGCGCCGGCGGGGGCGGTCGACCGAACCCGCCGCGTCGACCGCATCGACCTAATCGACGTCCAAGAGTTTCTCGCGCATGGCGTAGACGACTGCTTCCATGCGCGAGTGCAGATGCAACTTCTCGAGGATGTTGCGGACGTGGTTCTTCACCGTGTTCTCCGAGATGTAGAGCTCCTCGGAGATCTCGCGGTTGCTCAACCCTTTCGCCACGAGCTTCAGCACGTCGAGCTCGCGGTCGGTGAGGCTCGGAAGGAACGAGCGGTGGCGCTCTTCGGCCTGTTGCACGAGCGCGTTGAACTCGGTCAACAGCTTCGACGCCATCGACGGCGAGATCAGGCTGTGCCCGCGGGCGACGGCGCGCACCGCGTCGGCGAGCTCCTCGATCGAGATCTCCTTCAGGAGGTATCCGCTCGCGCCGGCCTTCACGGAGGCGTAGAGGTCCTCTTCGCTGTCGGAGACGGTGAGCATGATCACCTTGGTGTCGGGGAGGCGCTCGCGGATGCGGCGGGCGGCCTCGATGCCTGTCGACCGGGGCATGCGGACGTCCATGACGACGACGTCCGGTGCCATCTCCTCCGCCCGGTGGACCGCCTCGATCCCGTCGGCGGCCTCGCCCACGACCTTGATGTCGGGCTCCTCGGAGAGCACGAGGTCCAGGCCGCGCCGGAACAGCGCGTGGTCGTCGACGATGACGACGCGGATTGTCTCGCCCTCGTTCACCCCGTGGTCTCGATCAAGCCGAGGTTGCCGTCGCGCCGGCGGTAGAGGACGGCCGCGTGACCGTTCTCGGCGTTCGTGAACAAGAAGAAATCGTGACCGAGCAGGTCCAACTGGAGCGCCGCCTCCTCGGGACCCATCGGCTTCATCGTCAACCGCTTCGTCTTCACGATGCGGTTGACGATGCCGGCATCGTCGTCGTCGTCGTCCGCATCGATGCCGCCGTCGGGAGCGGACAGCGCGTTGGCGGCGCTGGATGCGTCTCGGTTCCGACGGGGGGCATGGGTACGGCTGACGCGCTTCTCCTTGATCCGCGCAACCTGGTGCTCGACCTTGTCGAGGACGAGGTCGAGGGCGGCGGCGGGTTCTGACGCCGCGGCATGCGCTTTCACGAAGTTCCGCTTCAGGTGCACGATCACGTCGCAGACCTGGTTGTCGGCGACGCGGCGGTTCCGAAGCTCGGAGAAGTCGACCTCGACGCGGCCGGCGTCGTGGGTGAACCGCGAGATCTTCCGGACCTTCTCTCGAGCGAGCTTGCGCAGCCGCGGCGGGACGTCGACGTTCTTCCCTCGTACGACGATGTCCATCACGGAATCCCAGCGGCGTCGCGCTGTGACCCGGCGGTCATCGGCTGAGTATATGCGGGCTCGTCGCCGCGCACCTGGGGCGCCGTTCCGGGCCGCGGCGTGCGCGCGGCAGTGACGGCGACCACAGACGTCGCGCCGGCGCGTCGGAGCGCATCGGCCGCGGCGGCGATCGTCGCGCCGGTGGTGGCGACGTCGTCGACGAGCAGGACTCGGGCCGGGACGGCACCGTGCCGAGCGTCGAATTGCGGTCCGGCGCGACGGGCCACCGCCGGTCGTCCGGTCTGCGGGGGTCCCGGCCGCCGTCGCAGCGTCGGCCGCGCGCGTAGCCCGAGGTCTCTCGCCACCGCACGAGCAAGGACCTCGGCGTGGTCGAAACCGCGAGCGTGCCGTCGCGTGGTCGTCGTGGGAGCCCACGTCGCGACGCCCACGTCGACGTCCGCGCCGGCGGCCACGACGAGCCGCGCCATGCGCGCCGCGAGCCACGGGATCGTCGCGCGCGTGCGCCAGTACTTGACGCGGGCTACGAGCTCACGCGCCACACCCTCGTACGCGAACGGCGCGAGCCACCGGTCGACACCGGCAGGCGGCGGCGACGCCGGTGGTGCGCGCAACGTCCGCGCGCATGCCTCGCAGACCGGCTCCGCGGCCCGGCCGCATCCCGGGCACGATGCCGGAAACGCCGCCTCGACCAGCGCACGCCACGGGTTCACGATCGGGACGGTACCGATCGGGTACGACAGCTACGCCCGATGCG
>DATFPZ010000239.1:0-7119 GCA_035264545.1 Acidimicrobiia bacterium | reverse complement strand
CGAGCTGGTCGGATGCGTACGCGACGTCTCCCGCGACGACAGCGTGCTCGATGCCCTCGACGCGGAATCCCCCACCCGCGTACCACTCGCTTGCCCGTCGATGCAAGCGGATCTGCTCGACGGGGGCGAGAGCCGCGAGCTCGCGGGCGAGCACGTCGCGAAAGACCTGGTGGAAGCGGTACCACCGCGTGCTCGCGTCGACGGTCACGAGGAAGGCATTCGAGCGCTCGAGCTCCGACAGGAGGCGCTCGGCGTCGTCGCGCCCCGTGACCGCTGCGCAGAGTCGAGCCGAGAAGCGATCCAGGATCGAGATCTCGGCGAGGAACCGGCGCACGTCCGGACGCTGACGGGCGAGTACCTCGTCCCAGACGTAGTCGACGACGTCTTGGGCGTTCACGGGAAGGTCGGCGAGGAAGGCGACCGAGTTCGAGCGTCCGCTCGCCGAGAGCGCGGCCAGCTGGACGCCGGCGACCCAGCCCTCGGTCCAGTCGTGGACGCCGCGCACGTCGTCCGGCTCGAGCTCGACTCCCAGCACCGTTCCGAGCAGTGCGGCCGTTTGGGCGGCCGAGAGCGCGAGGTCGCGGATCTCGCGCAGGTCGCCCTGCGAGCGGAGCGGGTCGAGCGCCGGCGGCGGGCCCAGCTGACTCGCGATCACGACGCGAGCACCAGCAGGAAGCCGCTCGATCAGGTAGCGCAAGCCGTGCTGCACGTCCTCGTCGTCGATCGTGTGGAAGTCGTCGAGGACGAGGCTGACGTCATCGAGCTCGCGGGCCGCATCGGCGAGCAGGGGCAGGACGTCGTCCTCGACGGCGACCCCGGGCGCCTGGACGCGCCGTAGCACTTGCTCCCCGAAGCCGGGCCGCACCGTCCGGAGCGCGGAGACGACGTAGAGCCAGAAGATGACCGGGCTGTTGTCACCTGCGTCGAGCGTCAACCACGCCACGTCCCGGCCGGCCGCCGCCGTCACCCACTGCGCGAGGAGCGTCGACTTGCCCGATCCCACGGGCGCGGACACGACCGTCAGGCGTGCGCCACCGGCGCGCTCGAGCTCGTAGACGAGCTCCGGACGCTCGACCCAGCCCGGCTTCGGCGCAGGCGCGAGCAGCTTCGCCTCCAGCACGAACGCACCTTCAGTGGCGGTTTGGTGCATCAGACCAGCTTCCCCAGTGGTCGTCGGTCGATCTTAGCCCGCTGACCTCCAGGCGTCAGCGAGGCGTCAGCGTGAGGTCAGCGGCTCCTGGTCTCCTCGTACCCAGCAACCAAGGCACACCACGAGGAGGTCTCTCGATGTTCCGCTCCCACTCCATCCTCATCCTTCCGGCGGTCGCAGCCGCCGACGAGCGCGGGGCGGTCGAGGCTCACGTCGACGCAGCCGCCGGAGTCTGGCCAGCCGTCCCCGCCGCGCACCTCCCGGCCAGGATGACCGAGGTCGATGCCCGGAGCATCGTCGGGCACGGCGGAACGGTCTTCCTCTACCTGTCCGTCGGCGTTTCCACTCAGCAGTACCTCGTGGTCGTGGAGAACGCCGTCGGCGAGACCCTCTCCGAGATCACCACCGCCACGCGCGCCGAGGCGCTCGACGCCTACCGGCACCCGTTCGCGCGCCCCGACGTGCCGGACATCTTCGCCGCGGCCCGGTCATGACAGCTCAGGAATCCAACCGCTCGGAGGTCGACGCCATGCAGCCCATCCACCACACTCGACGTTCGACGAACACCCTTGGCTCCGCTCCGCGAATCGCACTGCTCGTACTCGTGGTCTCCGCGCTGCTGCTCGGGATCGGCGCCGCACCCGCGGCCCCTGCGCCGACCACGTTGACGACGCTGTTCACGACGATCAACGGCGAGCGTACTGTCAGCGGGGTGGACTCGGTCCCCGTCGGCCCTTCCAGTCTCGGCGCGTTTCGTTCAGCGATGGCGTTCACGCCGACCCAGTCCGGTACGGCGCAGTTGCTCAGCATGCGCGGACGCTGTGTCATCCCGGGCGCTGGGACGAGCCCGATGTGCGCCTCGTTCGGCGGAGTTTCGATCCAGTCCGATGCGAACGGTCGGCCGAGCGGCGAAGTCCTCGGCGCGATGGGCTTCCATCTGCTCGAAGATGTCCCGCCCGGTGCGTGGAAGCTCCAGGTCACCGGCAACCCGACAGGCGGCACGTTCCGGCTCCGAACGCCGTCGCCGGTCCCCGGCGACCCGCCCCGTACGACCGGTCCGCTCGAATGGAACCTGTTCCATCGTGGGGGCGATCCGGAGCAAGACGCCTACAACGTGGACACGCGCCTGCGTATATTCGAGATGGGCGTGGGCGTCTACACCTTCGGCCGGTTGCCGGGGGATCCCCTGTTCATGACGGGCGAGCTGGAGGCGGTGGACGTCCAGTTGACGGGCGGCTCGAACCCGGGGGTCAGGATCTGGCAGCCGCGGCCGGCCGAGACGCAGTGTGGAAGGCTGAGCCCGGCGCCCCAGTTGACGGCGGGGACAAAGTACTGGGCGGTGATGACGTCCGAGTCCGCAATGGGCTGGCAGGATTGGACGAACGAGCCGGCCGAGGTACTCGAAACCGTCGACGACGGGCCGTGGCAGCCGGCGTTCAACTCGAAGACGCTCGCGCTGCAGATCGACTCGGGGTCGGAGACCTGCGTGCCGGTTGCCGTGCCGAACCCCGACCCGGAGACGACGATCGCGGACATGTACGTCCGCCCCGGGTACAAGACGTTCAACACGATCACGGTCGACAACGCCGGCCTCGCGCCGCTGACGCTAGGTAGCGCCTCGTTCTCGGGAGCCGACGCGGGCGTCTTCTCGATGATGGACGGGGAGCCCGGGCCGCTGGCGCGCCCGTTCCGGTTCCCGCGCCCCATGGCCGTCGATGGGCTGTCGATTCTCTATCCGACGTGTACGGGCGCCGAGGAGGAGCGCTGGTACAGCGCGCGGCTGACGATCCAGACGAGCGACCCGGCCTTGCCGGAGGTGGGCTACCCGGTCGAGTGTCTCGTCGACAACACCCCACCCACGATCAGCTTCTCGCAGGGGGTACCCGATGGCCTGGCCGGCTGGTGGAAGACGAGCCCGTTCACGCTCGGAGTGATCGCCAGCGATCCGGAGTCCGGACACTTGGTGAAGCGCCTCGTCTGTGCAGACAGCAACCCCGGCGCCGGCTGGTCTCCTTCGGGCGTGTTCGGCGGCGCTATGACGTCCTCGATCACGGGCGAGGGCGTTCACACCGCCGACTGCAGTGCGACCGATGTGGCAGGGAATGTGGGCTCGGGCTTCACGACCGAGTTCAAGATCGACTCGCGGCCGCCGATTCCGGTTCCGCACTTCTCCCGCGCTCAGACTGAAGACGGCTGGAACAACTCACCGACGACGGTCGCCTTCGTCTGTGACGACCCCGTGCCCGGCTCGGGAGTGGACACGCCCGCCACCGGCGGTGGCTCGGTGGACGTCGAAACGCCTGGGACGGACTTCACGTCCGACGGCTGCACCGACTTCGCCGGCCACGAATCCACACCCGTGACGGCCACGATCCGGATCGACATGACCGCCCCAGTGGTGGCGTCGGCCGGGGTGTCACCGGCGCCGAACGCGGCCGGCTGGAACAACACCGACGTCACCGTCGTCTTCGACTGCGTCGACGCAGGCGCGGTCCAGTCGGGCATCAAGACCCCCTCCCCCGACGTAGCGGTCACGAGCGAGACCGTCGAGACGACGGTCACGTCGACCGGCTGCGTGGACAAGGCGTCGAACGCAGCCGAGCCGCCGGCCTCACAGGTCGTCAAGCTCGATAAGACGGAACCGTCGACCGACGTCGACTCAGGCCCCGAGCCCCTGACTAATGCGACGACCGCGGTAGTCACCTTCCACGGCAACGACGCGCTCTCCGGCGTGACGGGCTTTGAGTGCCGCCTCGACGACGGCGCGTTCGGTGCGTGCACGAGCCCCACCAGCCGCAGTGGGCTGGCCGACGGCGAGCACAGCTTGCGCGTTCGTGCGATCGACCTGGCCGGTAACCATGACGGCAGTCCCGCAACGTGGACGTGGACGGTCGACGCTACGCCGCCCGAGACCGCCATCGACTCCGGTCCGGCGCCGGCCACTTCAGCCACCTCTGCGTCGTTCACGTACAGCGGCGACGCCCTCGGCGGCAGCGCGGTCAGCGGCTACGAGTGCCGCCTTGGTGGCGAGGCCTTCGTGGCCTGCCTGGACGGCGGTAAGGGTTACGCAGGCCTGGCCGACGGTGAGCACACCTTTCAGGTGCGGGCACTCGACGCGGCCGGGAACGTGGACGGCTCCGCCGCGAGCCGCAGCTGGATGGTGGACACGATCGCTCCGCAGACGAGCGTGGAGACGGGGCCGGGTGCCGCCACGGCGGCGACTTCGGCCTCGTTCACGTACAGCGGCGACGCCCTCGGCGGCAGCGACGTCAGCAGCTACGAGTGCCGCCTTGATGGCGGGGCCTTCGTGGCCTGCCTGGACGACGGTAAGAGCTACGCCGGCCTGGCCGAGGGCGAGCACACCTTCCGGGTAAGAGCGCTCGACGCGGCCGGGAACGCCGACGAGTCGCCCGCGAGCCGCTCGTGGGTGGTAGACACGATTGCGCCCGAGACGAGCATCGACTCGGGGCCCGACGCACTGACGACCTCGACCGCGGCGTCGTTCACCTACGACGGCGACGCGCTGGGCGGAACTGCCGTCAGCCGCTTCGAGTGCCGCGTCGACGAGGCGGCGTTCGAGACGTGCCCGACCAGCGGCGCTGTCTACGCCGGCCTGGCCGACGGCGAGCACCGCTTCGAGGTGCGCGCGGTCGACGCCGCCGGCAACGCAGACAGGTCGTCTGCGAGCCGCTCGTGGACGGTCGACACGATCCCGCCGCAGACGATTGTCGACTCCGGCCCCGATGCTGTCACGGCGTCCGCGGCGGCGTCATTCACGTACAGCGGCGGGGCGCTCGGCGGCAGCGCGGTCGCCGGCTTCGAGTGCCGCCTCGACGACGACGTGTTCGCACCTTGCCCGAGCGGCGGCGTCGGCTACTCCTCGCTGATGGGCGGCCGGCACGCGTTCCACGTTCGCGCCGTCGATGCGGCCGGCAACGCCGACGCCACTCCCGCGGAGTTTCACTGGTCGATCGACCTGGCGGCCCCGACGACCACGATCACCGCCCAGCCGAAGGGCATGACGCCGGAGACAACCGCGAGCTTCGCATTCACCGCCGTCGACGAGGGGGGTTCCGCGGTCGGGGGGTTCGAATGTCGCCTGGACGCCGGCGGGTTCAGCCCGTGCACGAGTCCGGTCAGCTACGCCGGTCTCGCGGCAGGTCGTCATGCGTTCGACGTTCGAGCCGCCGATCTCCTCGGCAACGTGGAGAGCCTGCCGGCCTCGTACTCCTGGACGATCTCGTCGTTCTTCTCGGTCGACGACACGACGTCGACGATGGAGGACACGGCGGTAGCGATCGACGTCGCCGCGAACGACGTGCGACCAGGCGGAACGCCGGTCACCGTCGCTGCTTCGCGCTCCGGCTCCGCGAGGGGCGGCGCCGTGACGGCGATCGACGGTACGTCATTCCGGTACGTTCCCCCGACCGACTTCCAGGGGACCGACACATTCGCCTACACCGCCTCGACGGCCGGCGCCACCAGCGAGCCGGCGACGGTGACGGTCATGGTCGCATCGGTCAACGACGCACCCTCCTTCTCGGTCGGCGGCGGCGTCTCCGTCGACGAGGACTCGGGGACCCACAACGCCGCCTGGGCGTCGCATTTGAGCGCGGGTCCCGCAGACGAGGCCGGGCAGCAGCTCCGGTTCGCGATCCGCGGGAACTCCAACCCGCATCTCTTCAGCACAGCGCCCGCGCTCTCGTCGACGGGCGTGCTGAGCTTCACGCCGACACCCAACGGGAACGGCAGCGCGAACGTCGAGGTCGAGCTGGTCGACGACGGCGGGACCGCGAACGGCGGAGCGGAAGCGTCGGGCCCGTTCTCGCTGACGATCACGGTCAGGCCTGTCGACGACGCACCCACGATCGCGGTAGGCCGTGCACTCGAATGCGGAGGCAGAAGCGGAACGTTGCCTCTGCTCGTGGCCGACATCGACGACGAGCGCTCGACTCTCGAGCTCTCCGGTTCGGTCTCCGGGGGCCGGGCCGGCATCGCGTTCGGCAGCGCCGGCTCGGACCGGACGCTGACCATCACCGGGCGGAAGCGCCCGACCCGGGCGACCGTCACCATCGCGGTCTCAGACGGGCGGCTCACGTCCTCGATCCCGATCGGGCTCGTCGTCGGCGACTCCCGCGGCCAGAGGATCAGCGGAGGCGAGGGGCCGGACCTCCTCCTCGGCCTGGGCGGCCGCGACACACTCGCTGCTGCGGGCGGCAACGACCTGGTATGCGGCGGCAGCGGTTCCGACCTGATCTACGGCGGCGACGGTGACGACGTCATGCTGGGCGGCGCCGGGAAGGACGTTCTACGCGGCGGGCTCGGTCACGACGTCCTTCGGGGCGGGATCGGCAACGATCGGCTGTTCGGCGGCGCGGGCGACGACATCCTCCGCGGAGGCCCCGGTGCCGACCTGTTCGCAGCCGCCCCGGGAGCCGACACGCTGGTCGACTTCAGCACCCGCCGCGGCGACCGACGGTAACGCCGACACGCCACCCAACCGGAGAGGTCGGCTGATGCCGGCCTCTCCGCTGGTTGTCAGCGGGATGTCAGCGCACGGCCAGGCGGCTCCGGCTCCTGGTTAGCTGAAGGGGGCCGAACCGTCCTGAGCACGGAGTGAATGTAGATCCAGAAGGCGACGGGGTTGCTGTCGCCGCGTCGAGCGTCGACGAGCGGCCGTCGGTGCCGCGAGCCGGCTCCTTCTGGTCCTCGCTCGATCTAGATGCGAAAACCGTCAGCGCGTCAGCGAGACGTCAGTGGAAGGTCAGCGGCCCTTGGTCTCCTTCGTACACACCAATTCAGGCATGGAGGAGGTCACTCGATGCATCGCTCTCAACTCTTTTTTGCGATGGGATTCAATCGGCGTCATGCAGTCGTCGCGGCTGTCGCGGCGTTCGCCTTGTTCGCCGGCGCGGCGGGCGGTGCGGTTGCGACACACTCGATTTCCGGCCAGGCGGTGAAGAGGCAGC
>DATFPZ010000238.1:0-21127 GCA_035264545.1 Acidimicrobiia bacterium | reverse complement strand
ACCCGTGGTCGGCGGACTCCAGCCAGTGCATGGCGACGGGACCCTTGATCGCCTTGACCGCGTCGGTGAGGGCCTCCTGACCGGCGAGTGAATCGCGTGTCCCGCTCGCGAACAGGCACGGCACCCGGATGCGAGGGAAGTGCTCGACCCGAGGCTGGTCCTGCTTTCCGGGCGCGTGCAGTGGATAGCCGAGCAGGAGCAGCCCGAGCGCGGGCACCGGGTGCTCGTTGGCGCCGACGACGAGCGAGCAGTACCGACCCCCCATCGACCGGCCGCCCAGCACGAGCTGCTCCGGCGGCAGCTTGGTGCGCGCCGCGAGCTCAGCGGCGGCCTCGCGCGTGGCGGCATCGAGCACCGCCGCCCGGTCCGGTGACTTCCTTCCCGCGTCGCGGTACGCGTAGTTGAACCGGAGCGACGGGACCTTCGCCGCCGCGAGCGCGTCGGCGACACGAGCGAGCGTCGCGGCGTGCATGTCGGAGCCCGCGCCGTGCGCCAGGAGCACCGCCCGGTCGGCGCCGCGCTTCGAACCGGCGTAGATCGTGTTCATCCGCGGGGAGGGTAGCTGCCGCCTCCCCGATAGGCTGCTCCTTCATGCCGCGCCCGGATCAGCCCCTTCGCGTCGCCTATCTGGTGTATCGCGGCAATCCGCATTGCGGCGGCCAGGGTGTCTACACCCGCGAGCTGGCGCGCGAGCTCACCGCCCTCGGGCACACGGTCGAGGTCTTCTCGGGCCAGCCGTATCCGGAGCTCGCCGATACCGCACAGCTGACGCGTGTGCCGAGCCTCGATCTGTACCGACCCGAGAACCCGTTCCGTGTGCCGTGGCCGTGGGAGTTCAAGACCCGCATCGACGTGGCCGAGTTCGCCATCATGTGCGCGGCCGGCTTCCCCGAGCCGTACACGTTCAGTCTGCGAGTTCGCAGGCTTCTCCGGAACCGCCGCGCCGACTTCGACGTCGTGCACGACAACCAGTGCCTCGGCACCGGCCTCGCCAAGATGGTGGACGACGGATGGCCGATGCTCGCGACGCTGCATCACCCGGTCACCGTCGATCGCGACCTCGACCTCGCGTACGCCAAGCGCGCCTGGAAGCGGTTCACCCTGCGCCGCTGGTACGGGTTCATCGACATGCAGACGCGCATCGCCCGCCAGTTCCCGCGGCTCGTCACAGTCTCCGACTCCTCGCGGCGCGACATCCTCACCCAGATGCGCGTCGACCCGGATCGCCTCCATGTGGTCCCGGTCGGCGCCGACCCCGCGGTGTTCCGGCCCCGGCCCGACGTGCGTCGGGTCCCCGGCCGCATCATGACGACGGCGAGCGCCGACGTCCCCATCAAGGGCCTCGCCCCGTTGCTCGAAGCTGTCGCCAAGGTGCGGACCGAGCGCGACGACGCCCACCTCGTCGTGATCGGCAAGTCCAAGGACAAGAGCAAGATTCCGGCCCTGATCGACCGGCTCGGCCTCGACGGCGCCGTTCAATTCGTGCACGGCGTGACAACCGACCGGATCGTCGAGCTCTACGCCGAGGCCGAGCTGGCCGCGGTCCCGTCGCTGTACGAGGGCTTCTCACTGCCGGCCGTCGAGGCGATGGCGTGCGGCGTCCCCATCGTCGCCACGACCGGCGGCGCGCTCCCCGAGGTCGTCGGGCGCGACGGCGAGACCGGGCTCCTCGTGCCGCCGGGTGACGTCTCGGCCCTGGCGCTCGCCCTCGGACGCGCTCTCGACGATCCCGGGCTGCGGGCGCGCGTCGGCGCCGCCGGCCGGGCCCGGGTGCTCGAGCGCTTCACGTGGCGCAAGACAGCCGAGGGCACGGTCGAGCACTACCGCGCGCTGCTGGACGAGCAGAGTGGAGCGCCGGCGCGCTGATGCTGACCGTCGACTTCGAACGGCTCGATCTGCGCGACCGGGAGACGCTGCTCGACCTCGGGTGTGGCGGCGGACGTCACGCGTTCGAAGCGATGCGGCGCGGCGCGACGGTCGTCGCCCTCGACGCCGACGCCGCCGAGCTCAAGGACGCGGCGGCGGTCAGCGGCGGGATGGTCGCAGCGCGCGAGCTGCCGCACGGGCCGGCGGGCGGGATGGTCAACGGTGACGCGCTGACGTTGCCGTTCCCCGACGAGTCGTTCGACCGGATCATCGCCGCCGAGGTGCTCGAGCACATCCCCGACGACGAGGCGACACTGCGCGAGCTCGTCCGCGTCCTGCGGCCCGGCGGCCGGCTGGCGGTCACGGTGCCGACGCGGTGGCCGGAACGGATCTGCTGGGCGCTCGACCACCGGTATCACGACACGCCCGGCGGGCACATCCGCATCTACCGGCAGCCCGAGCTCGAGACGAAGCTCCAGCGGGCCGGATTGGTCCTGCGCGGCTCGCATCACGCGCACGCGCTCCACTCGCCGTACTGGATGCTCAAGTGCGCGGTGGGTGTCGACAACGCCGACGCGTGGCCTGTCCGCAAGTATCACGACTTCCTCGTCTGGGAGCTGACCAACCGCCCCGGGTGGGCCCGACTCCTCGACCGGACGCTCAATCCCGTCCTGGGCAAGAGCCTCGTCATCTATACGGAGAAGCTGCAATGAACGTGCTCAGCAACGTCGAAGGAATCATGACCGCCGACAAGCTTGCGGACACGGTCGACGCGATCGCCGCCATCCAGCTTCCCGACGGCAACATCCCGTGGGTGCCGGGTCACCACACCGACCCCTGGAACCTGGTCGAGGCGGCCATGGCGCTCGACGTGGGCGGCCGTCACACCGAAGCCGAACGCGCGTACGAATGGCTCCGGAGCCGGCAGCGATCAGACGGCGCGTGGCACGCGTACTACGTCGGCGACGCCGTGAAGGATCCGACGCTCGACACGAACGTCACGGCCTACATCGCGAACGGCGCGTGGCACCACTACCTGTCGACACGCGACCGGCGCTTCCTCGACGACTTCTGGCCCGTGGTCGAGCGCGCCATCGACTACGTGCTCGACTACCAGACCGAGACTGGCGAAGTGGCGTGGCGGGGCGACGACCCCGACGACGGCGCCCTGCTCACCGGGTCGTCCAGCGTCCACGCCAGCTTGCGTTGCGCGATCGCCATCGCGGAGCACCTCGGCCACGAGCGCCCCGACTGGGAGCTGTCACTCGGCTCCCTCGCGATCGCGGTCGCGCACCGGTCCGACGTGTTCCTCGACAAGGCGCGCTGGGCTATGGACTGGTACTACCCGATCCTCGGTGGCGTCCTTCGCGGCCACGCCGCCCACGCGCGCGTGGCGTCGGGATGGAAGACGTTCGTGGTCGAAGGCCGGGGGGCGCGCTGCGTCTCCGACCGCCCGTGGGTCACGGCCGCCGAGACGTGCGAGCTGGTGATGGCGCTCGACGCCATCGGCGCGCACCACGAGGCGCACGATCTGTTCGAGTCGGTGCAGTTCCTGCGGGCTGACGGCGGCGGCTACTGGACCGGCGCCAACTTCGAGGGCGGCGCGTTCGATGGCGACGGCCAGCTGTATCCCGTCGAGCAGCCCACCTGGAACTCGGCCGCCGTCGTGCTCGCCGCCCACGCGCTGGCCGGTCACGCGCCGACGGCGGGCCTGTTCCGCGGCGAGGGCCTGCCCCTCGGCCTCTCCCCCGCCGAGCTCCTGGCAGCCGGCGCCGAGATCGAAGCCGAGATGGCCCGCGACCGGCGGGACTAGCTAGCTCACGTCCGGCGCAGCACGCGGAGGCTGCCGGTCGTCGAGTCCGGTGTGAACACGCCCGAGGCGACGGCGCGCTTCCACACCTCGAACGGCGCCTGCCCGCCGTCGCGCGGGTCCTCGAACACGTCGTGGAAGACGAGCGCGCCGTCCGCCGCGACGTGCGGTGACCAGGCCTCGTAGTCGGCGAGCACCACGTCGAGGGCGTGGCCGCCGTCGACGAACACGAGGCCCAGCGGCGTGCGCCAGTGCGCGGCGATCGTGGGCGAATCGCCGACGACGGCGACCACGGCGTCCTCGAGCCCGGCGCGCTCGATCGTGCGGCGGAAGAACGGCAGCGTGTCCATGCGTCCGGTCGCGGGATCGACGAGCTCGGGGTCGTGGTGCTCCCACCCGGCCTGGTTCTCCTCCGAGCCCCGGTGGTGGTCGACGCTGAACAGCACGGTGCCGGCGGCGCGCGCCGCCGCGCCCAGGTACACGGCCGACTTGCCGCAGTAACTGCCGACCTCGAGGAGGGGCCCGAGGGACGCCGCGTCGCGGCCGGCGGCGTGGAGCGCGAGCCCCTCGTCGTCGGGCATGAACCCCTTGGCGGCGCGCGCGACCTCGAGGAGGCGGGCGTCCATCCTCAGATGACGGGGTCTTCGCGGTGGCGGCCGAACACGTCGGCCAGGGCGCCGACGATCTCACCCACGGTCGCGTGCGTCGACACCGCGTCGACGAGCCCGGGCATGAGGTTGACGTCGGGCTCGGCGGCGTCGGCCCGGATGCGGGCGAGGGCGGCGTCGACCGCGGCGTCGTCGCGATCGCCCTTCACCCGGGCGAGGCGCTTCAGCTGGGTCTCCTCCACCTCGGGCCCGATGCGCAGGATCTCAGGTTGCTGGTCGCCGCCCTGCGTGGCGACGTTCACCCCCACGACGAGATGGCGGCCGTCGTTGAGCTTGCGCTCGAGCTCATAGGCGGACTCGGCGATCTCGCCCTGGAACCAGCCCGACTCGATGGCGCGGAACACGCCTTCGAGGAGCGAGCCGTCGCCGAGCCGGTCCAGGTGGTCGAACACGGCCTCGGCGTGGCGCTCCATCTCGTCCGTGAGCTCCTCGACGAACCACGAGCCGCCGAGCGGGTCGGCCACGTTCGGGACACGGGTCTCGTTGGCGATCACCTGCTGGGTCCGCAGCGCCAGGCGGGCGGCGTTGTCGGTCGGGAGGGCGAGCACCTCGTCCATCGAGTTCGTGTGGAGGCTCTGCGTGCCGCCGAGGACGCCCGCGAGCGCCTCGATGGCGGTGCGGACGACGTTGACCTCCGGCTGCTGCGCGGTCAGCGACACCCCTGCGGTCTGGGTGTGGAACCGGAGCTGGAGCGAGCGCTCGGCCCGGGCGCCGTACCGGTCGCGCATCCACCGGGCCCAAATGCGACGCGCCGCCCGGTACTTGGCGATCTCCTCGAAGAAGTCGATGTGCGCGTTGAAGAAGAAAGACAGCCTGGGCGCGAACTCGTCGACCGCGATGCCCGCCGCCGTCCCCGCCTCGACGTACGCGAACCCGTTCGCCAGCGTGAACGCGAGCTCCTGGGCGGCGGTGCTCCCGGCCTCCCGGATGTGGTACCCGGACACCGAGATCGGGTGCCAGCGCGGCATCTCCGCGGTGCAGAAGCGCATCGTGTCGGCGACGATCCGCATCGACGGGCGGGGCGGGAAGATGAACTCCTTCTGCGCCTGGTACTCCTTGAGGATGTCGTTCTGCAGGGTGCCGCCGAGCTCACGCCTGGACGCGCCGCCGCGCTCGGCCACCGCGATGTACATCGCCAGCAGGATGGCTGCCGGCGAGTTGATCGTCATCGACGTCGTGACCTTCGCGAGGTCGATCTCGCGGTAGAGGTCCTCCATGTCGGCGAGCGTGTCGACGGCGACGCCACACTTGCCGACCTCGCCGACGGCGAGCGGGTCGTCCGAATCGCGCCCCATGAGGGTCGGTAGGTCGAACGCGGTCGACAGCCCGTCGCCGCCCGCGGCCAACAGCTCCCGGAACCGCCGGTTGGTGTCGGGCGCGGTGCCGAAGCCCGCGAACATGCGCATCGTCCAGAGCTTCGACCGGTACATCGACGCGTACGGCCCCCGCGTGTAGGGCCACTCCCCGGGGAACTCCCCGTCGTCCGGCCCGTACACCGGCGCCACCGGGACGCCCGACATGGTGTCGAAGTCGGCGTCGCGCCGCTCGGCGTGCTCGAACGCCGCCTGCCAGCGGTCACGTGCCGTCGTCACCGCGTCAACGGTACCGCCCGTCGCCTGTTGGACGAGGCGTTGGTAACAGGAGGGATGCGAGGGGCACGAATCGTGGCAAGCGGCTCCCGGGTGGGCCGGAAGCGGTCCCGGGTACAGTCCGACGCGAGCCCGCCCGCCCCGAGGAGATCCCGGCAATGGAGCAGCGCCAGGCACCCGACCGCAACCTCGCCATGGAGCTGGCCCGCGTGACCGAGGCGGCCGCCCTCGCCGCCGGGCGCTGGATGGGTCGAGGCGACAAGGAGTCGGCCGATCAGGCCGCCGTGGACGCCATGCGGCTCGTGGTCAACAACGTCTCCATGGACGGTGTCGTCGTCATCGGTGAGGGCGAGAAGGACGAGGCGCCGATGCTCTACAACGGGGAGCAGATCGGTGCCGGTGGCCCACCGTGCGACATCGCCGTCGACCCCATCGACGGGACCACGCTCACCGCCCTCGGCCGCCCCAATGCCATCGCCGTGATCGCCCTCTCGGAGCGGGGAACGATGTTCGACCCCGGGCCGTGCGTGTACATGGAGAAGATCGCCGTGGGGCCCGAGGCGGCTGACGCGATCGACCTGGACGCGCCGGTCACGCACAACCTCCAGGCGGTGGCGAAGGCGCTCGGCGAGGACGTCGACGACGTGACTGCCGTGATCCTCGACCGCCCCCGCCACGAAGACATCATCAAGGAGTGCCGCGAGGCCGGCGCCCGGATCCGCCTCATCCCCGACGGCGACGTCGCCGGCGCGATCTCGGCCGCCTGGCCGGAGAGCGGCGCCAACGTGCTGTTCGGCATCGGCGGCACCCCCGAGGGCGTCATCGCCGCCTGCGCGTTGAAATGCATCGGCGGCGCTATTCACGGCCGGCTCTGGCCCCGCGACGACGACGAGCGCCGCGCCGCCGCCGACGCCGGCTACGACCTCAGCCGCGTTCTCACCACCGACGATCTCGTCTCGGGTGACGACGTGTTCTTCTCGGCGACGGGCGTGACGGACGGGGAGCTGCTCAAGGGCGTCCGCTACTGGGGTGACGGCGCCGGAACGCAGTCGCTGGTGATGCGGTCGAAGTCGGGGACGATCCGCACGATCGACTCCCGCCACCGCTGGCACAAGCTCATGCGCTACTCGTCGCTGAAGTTCGACTAGCTCAGCCCTTGCCGCCCAACCGAGGCCAGACCCTCCGGGGCGTCACGCTGTAGTTGTAGATGGACCAGCCGATCGCCCGCTGCGTGCGAGCAGCACGGACAAACCCGGGATAGTCCTGAGCCGTGGCTGCGTCGCCCAGGCCACCGATCGCGTGCACGGGCGCGTCGGCCCGGCCGAGGTTCGCCCGGAGCCGACGAATGTTCTCGTCGGTGTACCGGAACCCGTCCCGGTACCCGGATGCTGTGTTCCGGTTGGTCCAGTACGACATCGGAAGCCACACGTCGTAGAGACCGGCGAGCTCGCGCCACGGGAAATCGGGCCAGAAGTCAGCGTTGACCACCTCGAGCAGCACCGGCTCGAGCACGATGGCCCCGATCGGACGGTTCGGTGCGAGCGCTCGGACGCGCTGCGAGAGGTCGACGAGCGCCGTGCTGCGGGCCGCGGCGTCGGCAACGTCACCACGAAACTCGATGTCGAGGGCGAGCCCGTCGAAGTGTTCTCCGCCGGAGCGGAAGTTGAGCAGGCCGCGGATGTGCCGCAGATCGGCATCGAGGTCGTCGAAGTGCGGGAGATACCAGGCGACGACGCGCAGCCCTGCTTCGTGGGCGCGCTGGAGGAACTGGCCCAAGAGCTTCGGCGCGACCGTGGCACCCGGTATGCGGGTGTCGTCCTGCGCCGACTGCAGGTAGAGCGTCTTCACGCCGCGATCCTTCATGGTGTCGACGTCAGACGGCGTCACAGCAGGTTTCCGGTGCGGTTTCTGCAGCGCCGGCACGTACTCGTACACGTCGACCCACGTGCCGAGACCTCGGTAGGCCGCGAGGTCGTTCCGGTTCAGGGTGCTCGGCGCCGCGTTCGCAGTGCCGACCCACGCCGGGGAAGCGACCGTCATGACGAGGACCACCGGGAGGAACCGGCGCATACGACTCACGGTACGCGCGCCCCGCTCTCGTGATGGCGTCAGCTGGCCACGCAATAGGTGGGTACTTGACGCCAGAACACGGACTACGCGCGCTCGACGGCTCCCGCCACGTCGAGACGGGTGGTCGCGCGCAGGAGGGCAGCCTGGGCGTCCTCGTCGTCGGGGTCCCCGCTCAGTCGCTCCTCGGCACGTTGCCGGGCGCGCCGGGCCCGCTCGACATCGATCTGCTCGGCCAGCTCGGCGACGTCGGAGAGGACGATCACGCGGTCGTTCGCCACTTCGACGAACCCGCCGTGGACGGCGACGGCCTGCTCGCCCCGCTCGGGCAGCAGACTCCGAACGACGCCGATCCCGAGCGCGCCGAGGAACGGGACGTGTCCGGGGAGGAACGCGATCTCACCTTCCGAGGTCCGGCACACGAGCATGTCGGCCTCGCCGCTGTACAGGACCCGTTCGGGCGAGACGACCTCGACGGTGAGTGGCACGGTCGCTCAGCCCTCTTGGAGTGTCTTGGCCTTCGCCAGCACGCTCTCGACGCCACCGACGTTGAAGAACGCCTGCTCCGGCACCTCGTCGAGCTCACCGTTCACGAGCGCCTCGAAGCTCTGGACCGTCTCCTCGATGGGCACGTATACGCCCTTGACACCCGTGAACTTCTCGCCCACGAAGAACGGCTGCGACAGGAACCGCTGGACCTTGCGGGCGCGGGAGACGACGACCTTGTCGTCCTCGGACAGCTCGTCGATGCCGAGGATGGCGATGATGTCCTGCAGCTCGTTGAACCGCTGCAGCACTTCCTGCACCCGGCGGGCGCAGTTGTAGTGCCGCTCGCCGATGATCTCGGGCGCGAGGATCGTCGAGGACGAGGACAGCGGGTCGACCGCGGGGTAGATGCCGAGCGCGGCGATCTGCCGACTCAGCTCGGTCGTGGCGTCGAGGTGGGCGAACGTCGTGAACGGCGCCGGGTCGGTGTAGTCGTCGGCGGGCACGTACACGGCCTGTAGCGACGTGATCGAGTGACCCTTCGTCGACGTGATGCGTTCCTGGAGCTCGCCCATCTCGTCGGCCAGTGTCGGCTGGTAGCCCACCGCCGACGGCATCCGGCCGAGCAGCGTCGACACCTCCGACCCCGCTTGCACGAACCGGAAGATGTTGTCGACGAACAGCAGGACGTCCTGGTTCTTCACGTCGCGGAAGTACTCGGCCACGGTCAGTGCCGCCAGTCCCACGCGCAGGCGCACCCCGGGCGGCTCGTCCATCTGCCCGAAGATCAGCGCCGCCTTGTCGATGACGCCGGACTCCTGCATCTCGAGCCACAGGTCGGTGCCCTCGCGCGTGCGCTCCCCCACTCCTGCGAACACCGACACGCCGCCGTGCTGGGTCGCGACGCGGTTGATCATCTCGAGGATGATGATCGTCTTCCCGACGCCGGCGCCGCCGAACATGCCGATCTTGCCGCCCCGGACGTACGGCTCGAGCAGGTCGATGACCTTGATGCCGGTCTCGAACATCTCGCTGCGCGGTTCGAGCTCACGGAACGGCGGAGGCTCGCGGTGGATGTCCCAGCGCTCGTCGATCCCGGTGAGCTGATCGGCGGTGACGTCGAGCGGCTCGCCGAGCACGTTGAGCACGTGCCCGAGGACGCCGTCACCGACCGGCATCTGCAGACCATGACCTGTGTTGCGCACGGTCGTGCCGCGGCGAAGCCCGTCGGTGGGCTTCATGCAGATGGCCCGCACCCGGTTCTCGCCGATCTGCTGGGCGACCTCGGCGACGATGCGAATGGTGTCGCCCTCGAGCTCGATCTCCATCTCGAGGGCGAAGTTGATCTCGGGCACGCCGTCGGGCGGGAACTCGACGTCGACGACCGGACCGGCGATGGCGACGACGCGCCCGTCCTTCAGCTCGGTGCCGGCGCGCTCCTCGGCGGTCATGGTCATCGGGAGTACTCCTTCGCTGTCTCGGTGCTCACTCTGCGCCTACGCGGACTCGGAGGTCCTCGCCGAACGGCTCCTCCGCGCCCTCCTGCCCGGCGTGGCGGAGCGCCTCGGCGCCACCGACGATCTCGGTGATCTCGGTGGTGATGGCGTCCTGTCGGGCCCGGTTCATCACGCGCGTGAGGCTCACGATGAGCTCGTCGGCGTTGTCGCTCGCGGCCTTCATCGCCCGCTGGCGGGCGGCGTGCTCGGACGCCGCCGCGTTGAGCAGCGCCGCGAACACACGTGCCTCGACGTACCGCGGCAGGAGCCGTTCCAGGATCTCCCCCGGACCGGGCTCGAACTCGTACGCCGCGCGCGGCCCTCCGGCCTCGCGCGCGCGCTCGTCCTCTTCGCGAACGACCTCGCGCTCCAGCGGCATGAGCGGGCGGACGACGACCTCCTGGCTCCCGACGGTGACGAAACGGGTGTAGATGACCTGCACCATGTCGATGCCCCCGTCGAGGAACGGGTCGCGCACGGCGGCGGCGATGCGGCGGGCGTCCTCGTACGACGGTTGATCGCTGAAGCCCGTGAAGGAAGCCTCCACCGGCAGGCCGCGGTAGCGGAAGTAACTCTCGCCCTTGCGGCCGACCACGTAGACCGACGACTCGCGTCCTATCTCTCGATGCTCCTCGAACTCACCCTCGGCGGCGCGCAGCACCGACGAGTTGTACGCGCCGCAGAGTCCGCGGTCGGCGGTGATCACGATGTGACCGACGCGGCGGATCTCAGGCCGCGGCACCAGGAGCGGGCTCTGGACGGCACCGCCGGCATCGGCGAGGTCGTGCACGACCTCCGTGATCTGGTCGCTGTACGGGACCGCCGCCTCGACGCGCGCTTGCGCCCGCACGATCCGGCTGGCGGCGATGAGCTCCATGGCGCGCGTGATCTTCTTGGTCGACTGCACGCTCCGGATGCGTCTGCGGAGGATGCGCTCCTGACCGCCGGCCATATCCCTCTTACCTCGATCCCTCGGTCACTCCGTTGCCAAGGTCTTGTCGGACTCGGGCTCGCCGAGAGCCTCGCCTTCCAGGGCTTCCATCGTGGTGTCGCCCTCGACGCCGCCGGACGGTTGGAACATCGACTTGAAGTCGTCGACGGCCTGCTTCAGCTCGGCCTCTTCCGGGAGTTGCCCGGTGTCGCGGATCGTGGCCAGCAGATCCGCCTGACGGGTACGGAAGAAGTCGTGGAGCTCGCTCTCGAAGCGCCGGACGTCCTCGACCGGGAGGTCGTCGAGGTAGCCGTTGGTACCGGCGAAGATCGAGATGACCTGCAGCTCCACCGGCATCGGGGCGTTCAGCGGCTGCTTGAGCAACTCCGTGAGCCGGTAGCCACGATCGAGCTGGGCCTGCGACACCCGGTCGAGCTCGGATCCGAACGTCGCGAACGCCTCGAGGTCACGGAACTGGGCGAGGTCGATCTTGAGCGTCCCGGCCACCGACTTCATCGCCTTGATCTGCGCGTCCCCGCCGACGCGTGACACCGAGATGCCGACGTCGACCGCGGGCCGCACACCCGCCCGGAACAGGTCCTCGACGACATAGATCTGCCCGTCGGTGATCGAGATCACGTTCGTCGGGATGTAGGCGGAGATGTCGCCCGCCTTCGTCTCGATGATCGGCAGCGCGGTGAGCGATCCGGCGCCGCGCTCCTCACTGAGCTTGGCCGCGCGTTCCAGCAGCCGGGAGTGGAGATAGAACACGTCGCCCGATACGCCTCGCGACCGGGCGGGCGGCGGAGCAAGAGCGACAACTGCCGGTACGACTCGGCCTGCTTGGAAAGGTCGTCGTACACGACGAGCGCCGCCGAACCGTCGTCCATCCAGAACTGGCCGAGCGCGCATCCCGCGTACGGCGCGAGGTACTTGAACACCGCCGGGTCGGCGGCAGGCGCGTTGACGACGACCGTGTACTCCATCGCGCCACGTGATTCGAGGGTGGCGACGGTCTGCGCGACGGTGGAGCCCTTCTGGCCGACGGCCACGTAGATGCACTTCACGCCCTGGCCGCGCTGGTTGAGGATCGTATCGACGGCGACGGTTGTCTTCCCGGTCTTGCGGTCGCCGATGATCAGCTCACGCTGACCCCGTCCGATCGGGGTCATCGCGTCGATGGCCTTGATCCCCGTCTGCAGCGGCTCGTGCACGGGCCGGCGGGCGACGATGCCCGGCGCCTGGATCTCGAGGCGGCGGTACGTCTCGGTGTTGATCGGGCCCTTGCCGTCGATGGGCTGCCCGAGCGCGTTGACGACGCGGCCCAGCATGACGTCGCCCACCGGGACCGAGAGGATCCGTCCCGTCTCTTGGACCGTGTGGCCCTCTTCGACGTCCTCGGCTTCACCGAGCACGACGGCGCCGATCGAGTCCTCGTCGAGGTTCAGCGCCAGACCAAGCGTGCCGCCTTCGAACTCGAGCAGCTCGTTGACCGCCGTCTGCGGCAGCCCTGACACCCGCGCGATCCCGTCACCGACCTCGAGGACACGTCCGACCCGCGCCTTCTCGAGCGTGGTGCTGAAACCGCCGACGTGCTTCCGCAGCGCCTCCGCGATCTGGTCGGCGTTGATGGACAACTCAGCCATTACATGCGTTCCTTCAGTTGATCCAGCCGGTGGCGCACGGAACCGTCGATCACCGTGTCGCCGATGCGGGCCACGACACCGCCGAGCACGTTCGGGTCGACGACCACTTTCACCTCGACCTGCTTGCCGGTGGCGTCGCTCAGCGCCTTCGCCAACCGGTCACGAACTCGCTCGTCCAGCGGCACGGCGGCGCGCACCTCGGCGACCTCGTGCTTGCGCTCTTCGGCCGAGAGCTCCAGGAATCGGTCGACGACCGCCGGCAGCTCGCCGGCCCGCTCGGCGCCGACTGCCATCGACACCAGTCCCACGCTGACGGGGAGCGCGGTACCTCCCATGAGCTCCTCGACGATCGCGACGCGCCGTTCGGCTGGCACTGTGCGGTCGCCCAGCGCCATCCGGAGGTCGTCGTTGGCGTCGAGGGCGCGAGCGAAGCGGAAGAGGTCGTCCTCGATCGCTCCGCCCTGCTTCTCGGCCCGCGCGACCTCGAGGAACGCCTGGGAGTACGCCTCGACGCGATCCGCTTCCGCCATGCCTGCTACCGGCTCCCGTTCCCGTTCCCGACTTGGCCGATGTAGCTCTCGACCAACGCCAGCTGTGTGTCGCGATCGAGGTTGCGTTCCACGATCTTCTCCGCGAGCTCGATCGAGAGGTCCGCGACCCGGCCTTGGAGATCGGCTTGCGCGCGGTCGGTGGCGAGCCGGATGTCCTCCTGGGCGCGCGAACGAGTTTCGGCCGCGTCCGCCTCCGCTTGGGATTGAATCTGCCGTCTCACCTCGTCGGCAGATTGACGCGCCTCTTCGATGATCCGCGCTGCCTCGTTGCGGGCGTCGGCGACCTGGCGCCGGTAGTTCGCGAGTTCCCCCTCGGCCTCCGTGCGCGCCTGCTCGGCCCGCTCGAGGTCCTCCCGGATGCGGTCCTCACGCTGCTTCATCATGTTCCGCACGGGCGGGAGCGCGTACTTCCACATGACGAGGAGCAGCACGACGAACGCGAGCCCGCCCCAGATGATCTCGTTGCCCGCGGGGAGGATGAGGCTCGGCGCCTCCTGGCAGTCGTCGATCTTCTTGCCGTCCTCGAGGAGCTTGATGCACTCCTCCTCGGCCTCGCCTTTGGGCTTGGCCTGGGCGACCCCGGGGGTTGCGACCACACCCACGAGGGCGATGGCGGCGACCGCGATCAACAGTCGAATGCGCATGGCTCGACTCCTAGCCGGAGATGATGAACGACAGCACGAACCCGAAGAGCGCCAGCGCCTCGGTGAACGCGATGCCGAGGAACATCGTCGTGCGGACGGTGCCCGCCGCTTCGGGCTGACGCGCCATGGCCGTGATGGCGTTGCCGACCACGATCCCGATGCCGATGCCGGGGCCGATGGCGGCGCCGCCGTAGACGATCCCACGGCCGATGGCGGTGAGACCGGCCTGCAGCTCACCCGCTGCTTGTGCGGCCAACACGACTGGATCTAGCAAGGGAGCCTCCTAGTGCTCGGGGTGCATGGACAGGCCGATGTAGACGCCCGTGAGGATGGTGAAGATGAACGCCTGCAGGGCCGAAACCAGGATCTCGAACGCGGTCAGCGCGATGAGCAGCGCGAAGGGGAACGCGGCGCCGATCTTGAAGTAGACCGCCGCGCCCCAGATCGACGCCGACAGGATTGCGAAGGTCACGAGAATGAGGTGCCCGGCGAGCATGTTGGCGAACAGCCGGATGGCGAGCGAGAACGGCCGCACAATGAACACCGAGATGAACTCGATGAACACCAGCAGGGGCAGGACGGCCTTCGGGACGTCGGGCGGGACGATCGAGGTCTTGATGTAGCTGAAGAAACCCTGCTTGGCGATGCCGACGATGTTGAAGATGAACCAGACGAGAATCGCCAAGAGGAATGGAACCGCGATGCGGGCATTGCCGGGGAACTGGACCAAGGGGATGATCTCGAAGATGTTGATGAAGAAGATGAAGAAGAACATCGTCGTGAGGAAGGGCAGGTAGCCCATCCCCTCCGGACCGATGGTCTGGAGGATGATCCCCTCCCGCACGAAGTCGACGCTCGACTCGGCGAGGTTCTGGACGCCTTTGGGCACGAGCTGGGCGCGCCGAGCGGCAGCGAAGAAGAACACCAGCGTGATGAGCACCGACACGAAGAAGATGAGGACCGTCTTGTTGATCGCGAACGGCGTTCCCCCGAAGAAGATGTCGGGCCACCGGGTGACGTGGGTGATCGGTGGGAAGTCGATCCCGAGCAGCGTCACTGCGCGTCTTCCTTTCGTGCGCTCGTCGTCAGGCGATCACGCCGGAGGCCGGGGGCGGCCAGGGAGAAGCTGACGGAGCGTAGCTCCCAGAACAGCAATCCGAGATGGGTGACGAACAGCGTCACGCCGAGGACGACAACGTCCGCCCAGCCGAACAGCGCCTGCGCCAAGAGCAGCACGACCAGGATCGACACCATGCGGAACAGGAACCCGCCCAGCGCGACCGCGAACAGCGCGTTGCCGCCGCGGCGCGCGCCCCATTCGAGGCTGATGGCGGCGGCGAAGAAGTTCAAGACGAGGACGGCCAGGGCGAGCGCGGCGCTGGCAGCTCCGTCGACTCCCCGGAGCAGACCCGCGACCAGCACGATGACGGGCGCAACCATCAGCCCGTGACGGGCGAGGTCGGTCGCGATCCGTCGCTCTACCGGGGGTGCCGGGTCCACGGCTTGCCCTCCTCTTCCTTCTTCGCCCTGGCCAGGTAGTGGTAGACGGTGCGGAGACAGACGCCGACGAAGCCGAGCGTCGCCAGGGCCACGAGCAGCGCCGGTGAGATCCCAAGCCGGTCGTCGAGCCACCATCCGAACGCCGCGAACAGCACAGGGATCGCCGCGAACTCGAATGCCTGGGCCAGCGCCTCGCCGAACCCACGGTTCATGGCCTGCCGCTCGGCCCAGGGCATCTTGCTTCGCCCCTCAGCGCCCGGATGTGCCGTCACGACCCACTCGCCCCACTCGCGCCCGGACCCGCCGCCCGGGCTTGTGAATGTAATCACAATGTATCCGGCGCCCGACGAGGGCGTCAAATCTGGAGTCTCGCCGGAAGGGCCCGGCGGAGGCCAACGGGCGGCCTCATCTGTCGCCCGTCGCCGCTACGTCCCCGAGCGCTCTTCCTGCTGTTGACGGCGGGCGGCGAGGTCGACGACGTCCTCGACGAGTGCGGCGGGGTCGGCGGGGTCGAGCGCGGCGTCGCGGGTCGATCGGACCCCGGGATGGAACACGACGTAGAGGAGGAGCCCGAGCGCCGCCACGCCGAGCGGCACGATGGCGTTCCCCCGGTTCGTGTACGTCGGGAGCAGGACAACCGCGGACAGCAGCGCCGTCCACAGCCACAGGATCACCACCGTGCGGCGGGTCGTGTGGCCGAGCCGCATGAGGCGGTGGTGCAGGTGGTCCTTGTCGGCGACGTGGAACGCGGTGCGCCGGTAGACGCGACGGAAGAAGGAGAACGCCGTGTCGAGGATCGGGATGCCGAGGATCACGATCGGGATGAACAGCGGCGCGAAGAAGAAGTAGGTCTGCCCGCTGAACTGGTCGGCGGTACGACCACCGACGGTGATCGTCGTCGTCGCCATGAGTAAGCCGAGGAAGAGCGCGCCGGCGTCTCCCATGATGATCTTGGCCGGGTTGAGGTTGTGGGGCAGGAACCCGACGCACACGCCGACGGCGATGATGGCGACGAGCGGCGCGATGTTGGAGCCCTCGAGCAGGCCCGCCTTGAACAGCCGGTCCGCATAGAGGAAGAACGCCGATCCCGCGATCGCCACGATGCCGGCCGCGAGCCCGTCGAGGCCGTCGATGAGGTTGATGGCGTTGGCCATCACGACCACCGTGAGCACGGTCACGAGTGGCGCGAGGTCGGACGAGAGGACGACGTAGTCGTAGCGCGCGAACGGCACGCGGAAGTAGAGCATCGTCACCCCGAGCAGCGAGAGGACGCTGCCCGAGAGCACCATCCCCGCCACCTTCGCCGGCGGTGACACGCCTCCCTTTCGCTCCCAGAGGTCGTCGACGCCGCCGACGACGAACATGATCGCGGCCGCGAGCATGAGGCCGACGGGCTCGGTGGCGCCGTCGAACATCTCTTGGAACTGCGGGATCTGCGACGCCACGGCCATCGCGATCAGGAATCCGCCGAACATGCCGGCGCCACCCAGCGTCGGCGTGGCGCGTTCATGGACGCTGCGGCCCTGGGGGACGGACACGGCGCCGATGTAGACGGCGACGCGACGCACCACGAAGGTCAGCAGGAACGTGCTGAGGGCCGCGACGGCCAGGACGATCGAATAGCCCGCCACGGCTCAGGCCCGGTCCGGCGTCATGTGCCGGCGAGTTCGGGGTACGGCGTGTACTTGGAGCACAGGCGGGCCGCGGCGTCGCGCACGTCGCTTGCAACCGCGTCGTCGCCGGTCTTGCGCAGCACGGTCGCGATCAGGGTCGCGATCTCACCCATCTCGGGCTCGCCCATCCCGGCCGTGGTGACGGCCGCGGTGCCGAGGCGCAACCCGCTGGTGACGAACGGCTTCTCGGGGTCGTTGGGGATCGCGTTCTTGTTGACGGTGATGCCGGCGCCGTCCAGCGCCTCCTGGGCCTGCTTGCCCGTGACGCCGAAGGGCCGGAGGTCGACGAGCATGAGGTGGTTGTCGGTCCCGCCCGACACGATCCGGAAGCCCTCACCGTCGAGGCCCGACGCCAGCGCCTGCGCGTTGCGCACGATTCCGGCGGCGTATTCGCCGAAGCCGGGCTGGGCGGCCTCATGGAACGCCACCGCCTTGGCCGCGATCACGTGCATGAGCGGACCACCTTGGAGGCCCGGGAAGACGGCTTTGTCGATCGCGGCCGCGTACTGCTCCCGGCACAGGATGCACCCGGCGCGGGGGCCGCGCAGCGTCTTGTGCGTGGTGAGGGTGATGACGTCGGCGTACGGGGCGGGCGACGGGTGGGCGCCGCCGACGACGAGACCGGCGATGTGGGCGGCGTCGACGAGGAACAGCGCGCCGACCTCGTCTGCGATCTCGCGGAAGGCGGCGAAGTCGATGATCCGCGGGTACGCGGTGGCGCCGGCGACGATCATCTTCGGGCGCTCGCGCCGGGCGAGGTCGCGGATCCGGTCGTAGTCGAGTGTCTCGGTCTCGTCGTCGACGCCGTAGGCGACGAAGTCGTAGAGCCGCCCGCTGAAGTTGACCGGCGAGCCGTGCGTCAGGTGGCCGCCCTGGTCGAGGCGCATGCCCATCACCTTGTCGCCGGGGTCGAGCAGCGCCATGTACGCGGCCATGTTGGCGCTGGCGCCGGAGTGCGGCTGCACGTTGGCGTGGTCGGTCCCGAACAGGGCGCAGGCGCGGTCGCGGGCGAGCTCCTCGGCGTCGTCGACCACGTAGTTGCCGCCGTAGTACCGCTTCCCCGGGTATCCCTCCGAGTACTTGTTCGTGAGCACCGAGCCCTGCGCGGCGAGCACCGCGAGCGAGGTGAAGTTCTCCGACGCGATGAGCTGGATCGTGGTGTTCTGTCGCTCGATCTCTCGCCCGACGATCTCGGCCAGCTCGGGATCGGTGGCCGCCAGGGTGGTGAACGGGTTCGTCATCTATTCCCCTTGTTCGATCTCGGCGATCTGCTTCACGCGCCGCTCGTGCCGTCCGCCCTCGAACGGAGTCGCCAGCCACAGGCGCAGGATCTCGTCGGCGAGCCCCTCGGCGACGATGCGCCCGCCCATGGCGAGCACGTTGGCATCGTTGTGGGTCCGGGAGACGCGGGCCGTGAACAGATCGTTGCACAGCGCGGCTCGGATCCCCCGGACCTTGTTGGCCGCGATCTGCTCGCCCTGCCCGCTGCCGCCGAGGACGATGCCCCGCTCGGCTCGGCCGGCAGCGACCGTGCGGCCGACGTGGGCGCAGATGGGCGGGTAGTCGACGGGCTCCTCGGAGTGGGTGCCGAGGTCGTCGACGGAGTGCCCGTCCGCCTTCATGACCTGCTTCAGGTGCTCCTTGAGGCGGTAGCCGGCGTGGTCGGAGCCGATGACGATGTGCACGGGCACCTCCCGATGCCGACGTCACGGGCGGCGGCGCGCCCAGCCTACCGGCGCGGTGGCTCGCGACGGCGCCGGCACGCCGCCGAATCGTGGTCCGCGATCACCTCATGAGCGGCACCTACCCTCGGCTCGTGGCCCGTGACGAACGGCTCGACGAGCTCCCGAAAGTCACGTTGGCGTTCCTGCGCCGCGTCGAGGACCTGTGCCCGCGGCGCGTCGCGTTCGAGCATCAGAACCGGCGTGGGAACCGCCCCGCGCCGGGTCGCTGGCGCGTCGCCAACCAGCTGACGGAACACGCACGCATCGCGCACATCGAGCTCGGGTTCCCGTCCCCGGCCGCGTTCACGCCGCTCCCCGATCTCGTTCCCGAGGAGCGGCAGGTCTACGACGCCGCCGTCCGCTGGTACATGCAGCTGTTCGGCGACCGCGCCGTGCGCAGCGTCGACGGCGATGAGCTCGACGAATGGGAGACCCCGGTTCCCGAGCTCGGCCTCCGGCTCGTCGGCCGGGCCGGCCTCCCCGTCGTGGACGCCGACGGTCGGGCCGAGCTGCGCCTCCTCCATATCGGCGGACCGGCGCCCGACGCCGGCGACCCGCTGGCGCCGGCCGAGGCGCGGTTCGCGCTGCTCCGTCAGGCGAGGTGGCTGAAGGGGCGGTCGGTGCGGCTGGTCCACGCCGACCTCCTCTACGGCGGCATGGTCGAGCACGAGGTCGCGGCCGACACAGCGTTGGACGACTTGCATCGGTGGCTCCGCCAGCGCGTCGACGCGCTGCGCGAACGGATCGCGCATCCTCTCCCCCGGCCCGGCCTCGAGTGCGGGCGCTGTCGGTTCGTCGCCGGATGCAACGCGCATGGCTGACGACCTGCGCCCCGAGATCCTGACCCTCTCCCCGTCGGCGGTCGAGACATGGCACCGCTGCCGGCGCGAGTTCCGGAGCGGTCAGCTGCTCGGGATCCCGGGCAGCGACGAGGGCCCGTCACCCGACCAGGGCCTCCTCGTGCACGACCTCCTTCGCCACCTGCATCGACAGGGGTCGTGTCGCGACGCCGCCCATGTCGAGGACGTGCTGGTCGCGCACGGACTCTCGACCTCCGACTCGATTCGCGGTTACGTCTCGCGCCATGCCCGTCGCTGCCCGGCCGAGGCCGACGACTCACGCCACGAGCTCGAACGGGCGCGGTTTCACCGCCGTCCGGCGCCGATGTTCATGGCGACGGGTCGGATCGACGCCATCTGGCTCCGCGACGGCCTGCTCGACGCCCGCGACTACAAGACGGGCCGGTTCGAGAGCGACCGCGTGGCGGACGACCCGCGCGCCCGCCTCCAGGCGTGGCTGCTCGCGCCGGTGGCCGTTCGGCGCGGCCTGCGACTTCGCGTGAGCTACGAGTGCCTGGCCGCCGAGACGGTCGACGATCCGCAACCGTTCGAGCCCGACCGTGAGGAGCTCGACGGCATCGAAGAAGAGCTGCGAACCGTGGCCGAGGCCGTCTGGCGCGAGCAGGACTTCGAGGGCGTCGGTGACGCCGCTCTTTGCGGCACCTGCCGGTACCGGTCGATCTGTCCCGACAGCGCGGCGCCGGCCCGGCCCGTCTGGCCGACGGTCGAGGACAACCTGGCGGAGGGCTTGGCCGCGCAACGGTAGCTTCGGCGCTCCGCGGCGACGGCGGCTTCGCCGACCGTTGCCGCAAAGCCGGAGCTTGCGACGGCGACAGGAGAAGTAGATGGAACCCCGAACGCCCGTGGTCGTCGGCGCGGGCCAGGCGACGCAGCGGCCGGATGACCCCGCCCAGGCGCGTGAGCCGATCGATCTCCTTGCCGACGCCGCCCGCGCCGCCGACGCCGACTCGGGAGCGGCCCGCTCGGTGCTCGCGGCAATCGACACGGTCGCGGTCGTCGACATCGTGTCGTGGAAGTACCCCGACCCTGGCGCCCTGCTGGGCCGTCGCCTCGGTATCGAACCTCGTACGACGGTAACAACGACGGTCGGAGGCAACTCGCCCCAACTCCTCGTGAACGAGCTTGCGGCGGAGATCGCACGCGGCGATGCCCGCGCGGCGCTCATCGGCGGCGCCGAGTGCGTGTACACACGGTGGCGGGCTCGTCGCGAGCCCAAGACCTGGCTCGACTGGACCCAGGCCGACGACCCGCCGTGCGCACGCGTGCTCGGCGATCCGCGTCCCGGGACGAACGACTACGAGATGGCGCACACCGCCGTCGCACCGACCCAGATCTACCCGCTCTTCGAGACCGCGCTCCGCGCCGAGGCGGGGCGCACGGTCGACGAGCACCAGCGCGAGGTGAGTGAGCTCTGGGCGACGTTCGCGGCGGTTGCGGCCGCCAATCCGTACGCGTGGTCGCAGGTTCCGTACTCGCCCGAGGAGATCCGGACGCCGACTCCCGACAACCGGGTCGTGACGTTCCCGTACCTGAAGCGCATGTGCGCCAACATCGACGTTGACGAGGCCGCCGCCGTGCTCGTGTGCTCCTATGAGGTCGCACGCGACCTTGGCGTG
>DATFPZ010000237.1:0-5060 GCA_035264545.1 Acidimicrobiia bacterium | reverse complement strand
GTTGTAGATGCCGCCCTTCTCGATGCCAGTGGCCTCGACGAGCTCGCTCATCGAGGCGCCGGCGTACCCCCGCTTGTTGAAGACCGGAGCGGCGCGCTCGAGGATCAAGCGGCGGGTGGCCTCTCCCTTGCGCAGTCGGGGGGTAGTCGTCATGGCTCCCTCCTTGAAAAACCGACCGTTCGGTCTGATTATGAGGGTCCCGCCGTCCGGAATCAACGTGACCTGGGGCACGGCGGAGCCGCTGCCGGCTTCGGTGCCGTCGCGGCGGCGGCGGCGGCTTTGCCGACCGTCGCCGCAAAGCCGGAGCTTGCGACGGCGACCGTAGGATCAGTGCGTGTGCGGACGATTCGTACAGGCCTCGTCGCCGGAGCTGCTCGTGGAGCGGTTCGCGGTCGACGAGCTGACGGCGCCGCGGCACGAGCCGAGCTACAACGTCGCTCCCCGGGCCACCGTGTACGCCGTCCGCGACCGAGCCGAGGACGACCGCCGTCGCCGCTGCCTGTCGGGGCTGCGATGGGGGCTGATCCCGTCGTGGGCAAAGGACCCCAAGGTCGGCGACCGCATGATCAACGCCCGCGCCGAGTCATTGGCGGACAAGCCCGCCTACGAACGCGCCTTCCGGCGGCATCGTTGTCTTGTGCCCGCCGAGGGGTTCTACGAGTGGCAGCGGCGGGGGTCCGGCAAGCAGCCGATGTTCATTCACCGTCGTGACGGTGAGCCGATGGCGCTCGCCGGGCTGTGGGCGGCGTGGCGCGAAGGGAACGAAGCCGACGGCGACTGGCTGCGGTCGTGCGCCATCGTGACCACGAACGCCAACGACACCGTTGCCCCGCTCCACGACCGCATGCCGGTCGTGCTCGAGGAGCGCGACTGGGACCGCTGGCTCGATCCGGCCACCGGCGACGTCGACGCTCTGGGGCGACTCCTTGCGCCGGCGGCCGACGACCTCCTCGTCGCGTATCCGGTCGGCAACCGGGTCAACAGCGCCGACAACGACGGTCCGGAGCTCGTGGAACGCGTCGAGCTCGAGCCAACGCTCGGGCTATAGCGTCACGCCGTGGACAATGACGACTACATCTCGGCGCTGCAATGGAACGGCAGCGCAGCCGCCCAGGCGGTGCGCGACATTCGGATGGAGACGGCGGTGCCGTCGTGCCCGGAGTGGAAGCTGCGTGACCTCGCCCACCATCTCGGCTCGCACCACCGATGGGTGGCCGGGAACCTCGACCAGCCACCCGACGGCAAGGCGTTCAGACGGCGTGAGGAACCTCCTGCCGACGATGCGATTCCCGACTGGCTGGAGGAAGGCGCCGAGATGCTGGCGACCAAGCTCTCGGTGACCGACCCGGCGAAACCGTGCTGGACGTGGGTGCCCTTCGACCACAGCGTCGGGTTCTGGGCCCGGCGCACTGCCCACGAGACCGCCATGCACCGCTGGGATGCCCAGAACGCGGGCGGGGTGGCAGACGCCGTCGAGCCCGAGCTCGCAGCCGACGGGGTCGACGAGTACCTCGGGATCCTCGGCGCGTTCCACGGTCGACGCTTCCCCGAGGCCGGGTCCATGCATCTCCATACCATCGACACGCCGGGCGAGTGGCTGGTACGACTCGACGCCGAAGGGATCCATCTCACCCGCGAGCACGCCAAGGGCGACGTCGCTGTGCGCGGACCCGCGTCCGATGTGCTGCTCGTGCTGATGGGGCGCAAGACGATGGGCGCCACTGACGTGTTCGGCGAAGCGCCGCTGTTCGAGCGGTTCCGCAAGCACGCGAGCTTCGGTTAGGGCTCCAGCGCGTTGCGCAGCACGTCGATGACGTGCTCCTGTCGTTTGGCGAGCATCTCGGGGCTCAATGGGTCGGCGCCGAGCAACGAAGTGATCAATGGCGCGTCCGAGAGATACGAGAGCACCGCGCCGTAGCCGGTGAGCAGCAGCTGCCGCGCGTCATAGCGCCGCAACCGGCCGGCGTCCATCTCGCGCTCGAGGAACTCGGTTCCCCGCTCGAACAAGGGCCGCAACATCGTTCCCAGCTCAGCCGACAGCATGGGACCGCCTTCGAGCGCTTCCCAGCGCGCCAGGCGCACGAACTCGGGGCGCTCTTCGAAGAAGAGGAAGGCGGCCCGGAGCACCTGCTCGACCTGCGGCCAACCCTTTTTCTGGGGGCCGGCGATCGCCTCGTCGACGAGCGCGAACCAGTCGGCGAAAGCGTCGAGCAGGACGGCCCGGTACAACGCTTCCTTGGACGGGAAGTGGTGCAGGAGGCTCGGACGCCGGATGCCGACCTTGTCGGCGATGTCGTTCAGGCTCGTGCCGCTGTATCCGTGCTCGGCGAACCGGTCGAGCGCAACTTCGAGGATGAGGGCCCTCGTGCCCTGGCTGCTCTCCATCGCGACGGACTCCATGCCGGCCGCGAGGGTACGCCGCGGCCGCCTGGACGGCGGGGACGGCGGCGGCACGTGACGGTTCGCCCGGCGGAGCCGCCACGAGCCCTCTACCTACTGGTAGGTAGGGTACCATCGGTGCCTGACGGGGGATCATCTGAACCAGGAGAGCCGCCAGTGAACGTCCCGATTGCCCTCCTCGCCGGTCTCGTCGTGACCCAAATCTCGATCGTCGCGACAACCGTGTACCTGCACCGCACACTTGCCCACCGCGCGCTCACGCTGCGCGGACCATCGGTGCTCTTCTGTCGCGTGCTGTTGTGGATCACCACGGGCATGCGACCGCGGGAATGGGTTGCGGTCCATCGCCGGCATCACGCGACATCGGACACGCCGGAGGATCCCCACAGCCCCCGCGTCCTCGGATTCTGGCGCGTGCAGCTCGCCAACGCCGGGCTGTACCGGCGAGTGGCGCGTGACGAGCTCACCGTCCGGCGGTACGCGCGGGACGTGCACCAGGACCGGCTCGACCGCTGGTTCTTCAATCACGGCATCCTCGGACTCGCGATCGGGATCGGGATCCTGTGCGTGACGTTCGGATGGGCGACCGGGCTGCTCGCCGCCGGGGTGCACGCGGTGAGCTACGTGATGCTCAGCGGCGCGATCAACGCGATCGGCCACACGCGCGGCAGCCGCCCCTACGAGAACCCGGCCGGAAACTCGCAATGGTTGGCGCTCGTCACGGCCGGCGAGGGCTTGCACAACAACCACCACGCCGCTCCCACTTCGGCCCGCTTCGCCCTTGCTCCCGGTGAGATCGACCCCGGCTGGTGGGTGACCCGCGCGCTCATCCGATGCCGGCAGGCGACTGTCCGTCACGAAGAGGTGAAGCTCAAGCAAGCCGCCTGAGGCCGCGGCGAGGGCACCTCGCTACGAGGCGTTCGGCGCGGCTTCGCGCAGCGCGCGGCGGGCGTCGTCGGGACCGGCGAGGAACGCGGGCGCGGGGGTCGTGACGCCGTTGGCGGTGTAGCGAGCCAGGTGCTCGCGGATCTGCGCCGGCGTGCCGTGCACGACGAGGTCGTCGACCAGCTCGTCGGGGATGGCGGCGGTCGCAGCTTCACGGTCTCCGGTCTTCCACGCGTCCCACATCGGCTGGAGGGTCTCCCCTCGCCCGAGCCAGTCATGGAACGCGGCGTACACCGGGACGTTGAGGTAGGCGGCGATGGCGCGCTTCCCGATGAAGCGGACGGCCTCCTCGTTGTCGGTCGGCAGGACGAAGATGCGGGCGACGATCTCCTTGTCCTCGCCGACATGGGGCACCACCGTCTTGACGTCATCGGCGGAGAGCCAGTTGATGATGGCGCCGTCGCCTTCGCGTCCGGCGAGGCGGAGCATGCCGGGCCGCAGTGCCGCGACGAGGATCGGTGGGATCTCGTCGACGCGGATGCCGAGCCGGAACCCCTTCACCGCGAACGTGTCGTACTCGTGCGTGACCTTCTCGCCGGCGAGCGCGGTGCGGAGGAAGCGGATCGTGTCGCGCACGCGGCGGTAGGGCTCCTCGAAGGGAATGCCGTTCCAGTTCTCGACGATGACGTTCGACGAGGTGCCGATCCCCAGCGCGAACCGCCCCGGCGCGGCCTGCACCATGCTGGCGACGCTCTCGGCAAGCGTTGCCGCACCTCGTGTGAACGCGGGAACGATGGCGGTCCCGAGCCGCAGCGACGGCGTCCACGCGGCCGCCAGCGCCAGCGGCGTGAACGCGTCGGCGCCGCCAGACTCCGCTGACCACAGGTCCGTGTACCCGAGCGCGGCGATCTCCTCGAACCACTCGCGATGCGCGTGCAGTGGGACGCCGTCGAACGGCACGGTGATGCCGTAGCGCTGCGGGACGCTCATGTGCTTTCCCCCTCGTCCGGTGTCGCCGCCCTGGCGTCTCGCGCCGCGGCGGCATCATCCTCGCCCCAGTCGCGGTGCTCGCGCACGACGGCCGACTGGCTCGCAGTCGCGAGCAACGTGCCGTCCTCGGCCCACAGGTGCACGAGGCCGTGTCCGAAGCCGTGCTCGACGGCGTGGACTCGCACGTCGGCCAGGATCCATTCGCTCGGGTGCCGGGTCACGACCCGCAGCGTGTTGTCGAGGCTGTTGCCGCCGGCGTGCGCGCCGAGCGCCTGTCCGACTCCGAACGGCACGAAATCGCCCACGATCGCGAGCGCCGCCGCCGACATGTCGAGCGAGGGGAGGTGGACCCAGAGCGACGCCCGTCCGTTGCCGGGCGGGCCGGGGAGGTCATAGGTGGAACGCCCGGCCGCGAGCCTGGTCTCGAGGCGGTCCATGATCGTTCCTTCATGGCGCGGCAGCCGGTCGCGCAGTGGACTCTCACCCGGCAGCGGCACGTCGGGCCGGATCGCCCACGATCCCGACAGCGGGAAGTCGCGGACGCCGAGCGCGCCGTTCACGGTGAAGATCTCCTCGCCGTCGACCCGAGCGATCGCACGCGCCTGGGAGGAGCGGTGGCCTCGCACGATCTCGGTGATGGCGATGTCCACGACCGACGGCGGACGAGCGTACGAGAGGTACTGGGCGGTCGCCCACACCAGCGGTCGACCGGTCGTGCGCTCGAGCGCCTCGATGGCGGCGCCGAGGCCGCATCCCCCGAACAGGGCGCCGCGCCCCGAGCACAG
>DATFPZ010000236.1:0-3972 GCA_035264545.1 Acidimicrobiia bacterium | reverse complement strand
CTTGCGTACGCGCACCGCTTCGCTGCACCCACAGGCGAGCGGGAGGGGTCGGCGGCAATCACCGCCCACGCCCCTCCCAATGTTCCGGTGGAACGCGCGCTAGTACCCGCCGCCGCCACCGCCGCCACCGCCGCCACCGGCGTACACGGCGATGACGACCACGACCGCGACGGTCAGCAAGATCGCGCCGATCCACAGCGTTCTCCGTGAAAGTGGCATGTCCGACCCCCTTTCGTCGAACTGGACGGACACCTCTTTCCCACACCTGTACGGGCTAGCTATTCCGGTGGTTTTCGAAGGCGCCGCCTGTCAGCAGCAGGCGCGTGGTCGAGGCCGTCACCGGCCCCAGCGTTGCACTAGCTAACGTGCCGCCTCCGTGATCGCCGTGGACAACGTGCTGGGGGCGACGCCCCGCGGCGGTGGCGTCGTCGCGTTCCGCGTCTGGGGGCCGGAGGCAGGTTCGCTGCGAATTCGCCTCGAGGGGGAGGAGCACGAGCTCGCACGGGCCGACGACGGCTTCTGGGAGGCAGAGCTCGCCGCTCGCCACGGCGACCGGTACGTCTACGTCGTCGACGGCGCCGAGTGGCCGGATCCGTGCTCGCGCTGGCAGCCCGACGGCGTCCGCGGGACGTCGGCGGTGGTCGAGCTGCCGCGACCCGGCGCGTGGGAGGGCGTCTCGCTCGACGAGCTCGTGCTGTACGAGCTCCACGTCGGCACCTTCAGCCCCGAGGGCACGTTCGACGGGATGATTCCGCATCTGCGCGGGCTCAGCGAGCTGGGGGTGACCGCGATCGAGCTGATGCCCGTCGCCACCTTCCCGGGCGACCGCGGCTGGGGGTACGACGGGCTCTACACCTGGGCGCCGCACCCGGCGTACGGCGGGCCGGAGGGCCTCCTCCGCCTCGTCGACGCGGCCCACGCGGAGGGCCTCGCGGTCGTGCTGGACGTGGTCTACAACCACGTCGGCCCGGGGAACGAGGCGTTGCGCGCCTTCGGGCCCTACTTCACCGAGCGGCACGCGACCTTCTGGGGCGACGCGATCGACTACTCGCGGCCGGCCGTCCGCGAGTGGGCGATCCAGAACGCGGAGCTGTGGGTGCGCGACTACGGCGTGGACGGGCTGCGCCTCGACGCGACGCACGCCGTCTTCGACGAGTCGCCCAAGCACGTTCTGGCGGAGCTGGCCGAGCGCGTCCGGCCGGCGCTCGTGATCTCGGAGATGGAGACGGGCGACCTCAGGCCGATCGAGGAGTGGGGGCACGATGCCCAGTGGGCGGACGAGCTGCACCACGAGCTGCACGTACTCCTCACGGGCGAACGAGACGGGTACTACGCCGAGTACGGCTCGCTCGAGGGCCTGGCCGCGCAGATCGAGCGGACGCCGCCCGAACAGCTCGTAGTGTGCTCCCAGAATCACGACCAGGTCGGGAACCGCGCCTTCGGCGACCGGCCCCGGCCGGAGGGACTGCGCATTCGCGCCGCCGTGACGCTGTTCGCGCCGCAGACCCCGCTGCTCTTCCAGGGCGAGGAGTACGGGGAACAGCGGCCGTTCCTCTTCTTCACCGACCACATCGACCCCGCGATCGCCGACGCGACCCGCGAGGGACGTCGCCGCGAGTTCGCCGCCTTTGCCGCCTTCTCGGGGGAGGAGGTGCCTGACCCGCAGGCACGCGAGACGTTCGAACGCTCGAAGCTCGACCCGTCGGCCGGTGACGACGAGGTCCGGGCGTTCTACCGGGAGCTGCTCGCGCTCAGGCGGAAGCTGCCGCGAGACGTCTCGACGAACGTCGAGGGCCGCGTCCTGCGCGTCCGGCGCGGCGACGTCGAGCTGGTCGCCGACTTCGACGCGCTCACGGCAGAGATCTCGCGGTGAACCTCTGGCCCGGGAATCCGTTCCCGCTCGGGGCGACGTGGACCGGGGCGGGGACGAACTTCTCGCTCTTCTCCGAGCACGCCGAGCGCGTCGAGCTCTGCTTCTTCGACGAGGACGACAACGAGACGCGAGTCGAGCTCACCGAGCGGACGGCCCATCACTGGCACGGCTACCTGCCCGAGGTGGGGCCGGGCCAGCGGTACGGCTACCGGATCCACGGGCCCTACGACGCCGGGCGCGGCCTCCGGTTCAACGCGGCCAAGCTCCTGATCGACCCGTACGCGAAGGCGATCGAGGGGCCGATTCGCTGGGAGCGCGGAAACACGCTCCCCTACGTGGCGGACGGCAGCGATGACGCGGATCTGCACCCGGAGACGGCCGACAGCGCGCGCGCGATCCCCAAGAGCGTCGTGGTCGACGAGGCCTTCGACTGGGAGGGAGACCGTCCGCCGCGAACGCCGTGGAACGAGACGATCATCTACGAGACGCACGTCAAGGGCTTCACGAAGACCGACCGGCGGGTGCGCGAGGACCTGCGCGGCACGTACGCCGGCCTCGCGTCCGAGCGCACGATCGAGTACCTGACGAGGCTGGGCGTCACCGCGGTCGAGCTGCTCCCGGTGCACCACATTGCCGACGAGCAGTTCCTCGCCGAAAAGGGGCTGACGAACTACTGGGGCTACAGCTCGATCGGTTTCCTCGCCCCGCACGCGCTCTACGCGGCCACTGGACGACGCGGCGAGCAGGTCCGTGAGTTCAAGGGCATGGTGAAAGCCCTGCACAAAGCCGGAATCGAGGTCATCCTCGACGTCGTCTACAACCACACCGCCGAGGGGAACCACCTCGGGCCGATGCTCGCCTTCAAGGGCGTCGACAACAGCGCGTACTACCGGCTCGTCCCCGACGACCTGCGCTTCTACATGGACTACACGGGCACCGGGAACACGCTCAACACGGTCCATCCGAGCGTCCTCCGGCTGATCATGGACTCGCTGCGCTACTTCGTCATGGACTGCCACGTCGACGGTTTCCGCTTCGACCTGGCGTCGGCGCTCGCGCGCCAGCTGCACGACGTCGACCGGCTGCACGCCTTCTTCGACATCATCCACCAGGACCCGGTGCTCTCCCAGGTGAAGCTGATCGCGGAGCCGTGGGACGTGGGCCCGGGCGGCTACCAGGTCGGCAACTTCCCCGTCCTGTGGAGCGAGTGGAACGGAATCTACCGCGACACGGTGCGCGACTTCTGGCGCGGCGAGTCGGGCGTGGGCGAGTTCGCCTCGCGCTTCACCGGCTCCAGCGACCTGTACCAGCGCGACGGGCGCCGGCCGTTCGCGTCGATCAACTTCATCACGGCACACGACGGCTTCACGCTCGCCGACCTCGTCTCGTACAACGAGAAGCACAACGAGGCGAACCTCGAGGACAACCGCGACGGCGAGAGCCACAACCGCTCCTGGAACCACGGGGTCGAGGGACCGACGGACGATCCGGAGATCATCGCGCTCCGCCGACGGCAGCAACGCAACTTCCTGGCCACCCTGCTGCTCTCCCAGGGCGTGCCGATGCTCCTCGGCGGCGACGAGGTCTCGCGCACGCAGGGCGGCAACAACAACGCCTGGTGCCAGGACAACGAGATCTCCTGGTTCGACTGGGAGCTTGACGAGCTGCGCATGCAGCAGCTCGAGTGGACGAAGCGGCTGATCGCGCTGCGCAAGGCGCATGCGGTCTTCCGCCGCACCCGCTTCCTCGAGGGCCGAAACGGCGGCGCGGCCGGGCTGCCGGACGTCTGGTGGTTCCGGTCGGACGGGCGCCGGATGACGATCCGCGACTGGGAGAGCCCCGAGTCGCGGGCGCTCGGCGTGTTCCTCAACGGCGAGGGAGTGCAGGACCTGACGCCGTGGGGCGAGCCCGAGCGCGATGACTCCTTCTTGCTCATGTTCAACGCGCACTTCGAGCCGGTTCGCTTCCGCGTGCCGGCCCGCCGGTTCGGGGCCCGGTGGATGCTGGAGCTCTCGACGACGGAGCCCGAGCTCGAGCCCGGCTCGCGGAGCTTCGCGGCCCGTGACGAGGTCCAGCTCGTCGACCGCACGATCGTCGTG
>DATFPZ010000235.1:0-5294 GCA_035264545.1 Acidimicrobiia bacterium | reverse complement strand
GGGCAGCGTGCGGGGCACGCACCTGGTTACGCCCGACATCGAGGCGGCGCGTGCCGAGCTGGCCGAACGCGGTGTGGACGTGAGCGAGGTGTTCCATTTCGAAACCGGCGGGCAGCGGCCGGGACCCGATCCCCAACGGGGCAAGTACAACTCGTTCGCGAGCTTCAGCGACCCCGACGGCAACACCTGGCTCGTGCAGGAAGCTTGAACCCGACGCCGACGTTCCGAGCTAGAACATGAAGTTCATGTGGCCGACGACGGCGCGGCCGAGCGCGTCGTCGCCGGTGATCGTCACCTGGCCCGCGTCCAGGGACGCCGACGGGTCCCAACGGCCGAGACCCAGGCACGCGAGCGTCTGAGCGTCCATCGCGAGCGTCACGGTCGGCGTCTCGGGTGGTGACGACAGTGGCTTGGCCCGGCCGCCTTCGACCCCGATGGCGATCGTCGACGGGCGTGAGCCCGACACGGCGAACACGACCGTCGTGCCGTCGGGCGGGCCGACCCTCTTCCCGACGACGTACGGCAGCGCTCTGAGGACGCGTTCGAACGCGAGATCGGCGACAGGGCTCTCGAGATCGCACGGTTGATCGACCGCGCGCCGGATGTCCTGCTCGTGCGCCCACGAGTCGAAGATGCGGAACGGCAGCAGGTCTCGGACGGTGCCGGGACCGGCGGGGGTCCACGATTCGGCGTCGAAGTCGGCGTCGGTGAAGCCACGCAACTGCGCCAGCCGGGCGCCGGTGACCTCCCGGAACTCGTCGAGCACCTTCGAGCCCGGCCACGGGCGTCGCGAGTCGACCCAGACTTCGTTGCGCTGCCCGACCTCGTTCTTCACGTGGTCGTAGTCGGGCGGCGTGTCGTCGGGTGCAGGCCGTCCGAGGATGCTCGACTCGATGCCCGAGATGTGCACCACGTTGTCCTGCACGCTCCAGCCGGGCAGGTCGGTGGGCGTCTTCCACTGTGCCTCGGTCAGGTTGGCGCACATCGAGTCGATCGACGCCCACACCTCCTCGAGCCGGTCCACGAGCTCCTGGTCGTTCGTCGAAGAGTCAGTCATGGCCCGATTGTGCCTGCCGCGGCGACGACGGCGCGGGCCCAGGGCGCCATGAGGTCGAACAGCTCGTCGACGTCGTCGCCCAGCGCCTCGACCAGGTCGGCTTCCTGGACGTCGGTGGCGCGCTCGATTCCTTCGCGGTACTCGCGGCCGTCGGCGGTGAGCGCGCCGTCGCCGTCGACGAAGCGGCGGTCCCGGAGTGCAGCGAGCGCAGCGGCGATCTCGCCGGCCGGGTAGCCCATCTCTTCGGCGGTGGTCGAGCCGGGGTTCGTCGTCGTGCGCCAGCGCTCGGTGAGCAGCTGGATCTCGACCCCGGACAGCCCGGCCGCCGTCCACGCGTTGAGGTGCGAGCCGCCCCGGCGCTCACGGACCATGTCGCACGCGCGCCACAGGTCGCCGAGCGGCGTGCCGGGCCATGAGAGCGACCGCAGACCGGCGTACACCGGGTGACCGGCGGTGGACGCGGCCTCCACCGCGGGTCGCAGGATCGCGACGGCGCGCTCGACGCCCGCGGGCTCGTCGCCGAGCGCGTGGGCGAGGTAGGCGGTCGCACCGCGGAGGCGGGCCTCGAGGAGTGCGCCGGGCTCGTGGTCACGCTACGCCTCGTCGACGGCGGCAGCGACGCGCTCCGGATGCTGGGGCGCGAAGACGGCTGCTGCCACCCGGCCGGGCACCCGGCCCATGCAGGCCACCCGGGCGGCGAGGCCGGGCAGACCGTCCTGGGGCATGAACCAGACCGCGCCCAGGATGGCGTCGGCGCGGGAGCGCAGCCGGCGGGAGACCTCGGCTATCCGAGGCGACCATTCCGTCATTCGAGCTCCGTCGCGTCGCGCAGATGTCGGCTCAGGTCGCCGATGAGGTCGGGGATGATCTGACGGTCTGCGAATCGCCACCCGCTGGCGACGCGCTCGAAGCGGTCGTGGTAACGGCCGGCGATGATCGGTTGGAGCGGCAAATCGGGTCGGGACTGCAACACGGTGAAGTACGAACGAGCCGTGGCCGTCGACCCGTCATCGGTGATGTCGATCGTCACGTTGCTGATCACGTGTTTCGTACACGGACTCCCGTCGTACAGGATCACGCCGTCGTAACCCCGCCGCACCTGTTCGGTTCCCCGCAACGGCGCGCCGCGCCCGGGCGAGCCCCAGCTGGCGTCGGCGAACAGCGCGGCCAGGCCGTCGAGGTCGCCGCCGTCCATGCGCTCGGCGTACTCGTGAATGAGCGCGCGGATTGCCTCGACGTCGTCGGTGGTCACGGGCTCATGCTGACACGCCGGGCGATAGGGTCGCTCGGTGGGCGATCCGGTGGCCGTGGTCTTCGATCTCGACGGCGTGCTGATCGAGTCCGAGCACGTGTGGGACGCGGCGCGCGAGGCGCTCGTGCGCGAGCGCGGCGGTACGTGGGACGAGCGCGCGACCACCGACATGATGGGCATGAGCTCGAAGGAATGGTCGAGCTACATGCACGACCGCCTCAGCGTGCCGATGACCCCCGCCGAGATCAACGACGACGTCGTCCGGCGTGTGGCCGCTGCGTACGAGGAGCACCTCCCGCTCCTCCCGCACGCGGTCGAGACGGTGCGAGAGCTCGGCGGACGATGGCGCCTCGGCGTGGCGTCGTCGTCGAACCGGCCGATCATCGAGCTCGTCCTCGATCGGAGCGAGCTGACGGAGTGCTTCGCCGCGGTGGTCTCCTCTGAGGAAGTGGCGAACGGGAAACCGGCGCCCGACGTCTACCTCGCTGCCGCGAAGCAGCTCGACGTCGAGCCGGCGGAGTGCGTCGCCGTCGAGGACTCGAGCAACGGCATCAAGGCCGCGATCGCTGCCGGCATGCGCACGATCGCAGTGCCGAATCGCCAGTTCCGGCCCGACGACGACGTGCTTGCAACTGCGACCGCGGTCGTTCCGTCCCTGGACGAGGCCACACCCGACCTGGTGGCCGGGCTGTGACCCGAGCTTCCTAGACGCCGGCTTCGGCGAGTCGCTTGGCGTAAGCGTCCGCCAGCGCGTGCAGCGTGCGGCCCCCGTCGCCGGAGAACGACGAGCCGTGCATGATCGCGAGCGTCGCTGGTTGGAGGTCTGCGAGCTTGCGGATCGTGGGCGCTGTGTTCGGCGTGAGACACGAGGCGAGGAACATGTCTTCAGCGTCCATAGCAGGTCTGACGACATCGTCCTCCGTCACGGCAGGGCCGTTCCCGACGTGGCTGCCGAGGTCACCTGCGAGCAGGGTGTTCGTCGTCTCCTCATGGAGCACACGCGCCTCCCACGCGTGCGGAACGTGCGGCGTGTCGATGTGGCGGACGCGCTTCCCGCCAAGGTCGATGACCTCGCCGTCGCCGAGCGCGCGCGGCGGACGGTCGGCCATGTCGTTGATGGAGACGAGGCAGCCGATCTCACCATGGGCGATCTCGGCGTTCGGCGCGGCGGCGAGCCAGTTGTTCATGGAGCCGCACTCGTCCGACTCGACGTGGCCGAACGTGATCCAGCGAAAGCGCTCGAGCGGAACGACGCGCGCCGCCGCCTCGGAGACGAGCGGGAACATCTGACGCGGGCCGCAATGGAACAGCAAGGGCTCCTCGGCGTCCACGACAAATTGATTGAAGGTGAATCCCGCCGGCGCGGCGATCTCGGGTACGAACGTCGACAGCCGGTAGATGCCGTCGGCAATCTCGTCGACTCGTGTTTCCATCAGAACGGCACCTCCGTGCTCAGTAGGCCGGCACCCTGTGCCCGGCCCGAAAGGATCCGACAGAACTCGACCGCGTCGAGCTCGATGTTCTCGCCGCCCTGTCCGGAGACGTACGCTCCGCCGGCAGGGCCGGTGAGTGTCAGCGTGAACGGCTGCCCGTGGCGCCGGGCCCATTCCGCCACGACGTCGGCGACCAGCCGGCCGTCGTGGTCAGGTGACAGCACCATCTCGCGCCCGATCGCCCGGCTGACATCCACCCGGTGCATCCACGCATCGCGGTTGTAGATGACGTCCATCAAGTAGCCGAGGCGCCAGCCGTCGTTGTCGAACGGCGGGTCGACCTTCATGGGCATGCGACGCAGAAGCCCAGGCATCCGACGGCGGGCGCGCACCGAACGCGGAGCCGCTCGCTCGAACGCGGTGACGATCTCAGCCGGCGACAGATCGGCGCGGTCCTTGATCTGGAGTGCCGTCATGGCGTCGATCATCGGTCCCGACTTCGCTTTCCGGTATGCGCGCATCTGATGCGCCATCTCACGAATCGACCCGTGACTCTCGGTCGCGCCGAGAACATGACAGGCCATCGTCCGCACGTTCCACGGCGCGCACTCGGTCGCCGCGGCCCAGTCCTCGGGCGCGAGCGCACGCAGCAGCTCGAGCCAGCGCGCGAACTCGTCGGTAGCGAACGCCATCGCCTCGGAGCGCGTCAGCGCGGGGATGTCTTCGACGCGTGTCGCGGTCGCGTTCATCGGGTCCTGCCTTTCTCCCTCGCGTCGATGTACGCGAAGAACATGTCGAGAGCGTCGTCCAGGAGGCGGTACCACCGGTCGCCGCCGGGATCGTTGGAGATCTGTTGGTCGATGAGTCCGGTCGTGAGCGCCGTGAACAGATCGAGGTCAGCGGGATCGTCCGCACCCGCGTCGACCAGCAGCTGGCGCGTGAGCTCGAGCCCCTCGACCGACGGTGCGTACGACTCCGGCGAGGGCGTGAAGCCGGGGATGGTGCGCTGGAACAGCAGCTGATAACGGGCCGGGTCTTCGAGGCAGAAGTCGAGAAACAACCGGCACACCGCCCGGAAGTCGGCGCGCGGGTCGCCCGTGGATGGGACGGCCCGGCGGAGGTCCAGGTACTGCCGGAACCCCTCCGCGAACAGTGCGTCGTAGATCGCCTCCTTGGAATCGAAATAGGAGTAGAGCGATTGCGCTCGCATCCCGACCTTCTGCCCGAGATCCCGGAGCGAGAGGCCGGCCACGCCGTGCTCACGCATGACCTCTTGGGCTGCCGCGAGGATCTCGGCCCGCGTGGCCTCACGGCGTTCGGCACGCCTGTCACGCATCGGAGTAACTGACATTGTTCGAAGTATCGAACAGGCTTCGAGTCCTGTCAAGAGGTCTACCCTGCCGCCGATGGCGACGCGCCGCCGCAAGTTCTGGGGCTGGGGATACGAGGGCGAGGGCCCGTCTCGAGACCAGCAGGAGCAGATGGGGAAGACCCTCGCCGGTATGTTCGACCTCGGCGAGCTCCCCATCGCCGACCCGCCCACGATCGACGA
>DATFPZ010000234.1:0-9566 GCA_035264545.1 Acidimicrobiia bacterium | reverse complement strand
TGATCTCGGCTCGGGCGGGGGCGTGCCGGGCGTCATCCTGCTCGCCGTGTGGCCGGCGGCGACCGGGGTCTTGCTCGATGCGCGCCAGCGGCGGTGCTCGTTCCTCGAAGTTGCTCTCCGTGGGCTCGGGTTGAGCGATCGCGGTGCCGTCGCGTGCGGTCGAGCCGAGGAGCTGGCCCGGCGGGAAGGCTTCCGCGAGGGGTTCGACCTGGTGGTGGCGCGCAGCTTTGGAGGGCCGGCGACAACGGCGGAGTGCGGAGTGGGCTTCCTCGGTGCGGGAGGCCGCCTGGTGGTGAGCGAGCCGCCGGGCGACCTGGATCCGAAGCGCTGGCCGGCAGAGGGGCTGGGCGAATTGGGCCTGCTCGGCCCGGAGCTGCGGCGCAGGGAGGGAGTCGGGGTCGCCGTGTTGACGGCCGCGGGACCACCGGGGGAGCGTTGGCCGCGGCGCGTGGGGGTTCCAGGACGACGCCCGTTGTGGTGAGGCCGGGACTCAAGCCAGGGGACCGGGATGTTTCCCGTGAAACCAGGTCGCACGGGCGGAAGGGGCCGCGGGACCTTTCCCGTGAAACGCCGGCCGGCCTCGGGAGGCTCCGGAGCGTGCAATGTCCGATTCGCGGCTCGTTCCCCGTGAAACGAGACGAATCCTGTTCACCCTTGACCAGGCGGAAGCCCTCGGCCAACATGGCGGAACGCGCGCACGGGTCAACGAGTAGAGGACCGGTAATGGGCCGGGTGGACGACGAAGTGAAGCGTCGCGGCCGTCAGGCGCTCGCGTCGCTACGCGGGGGCACCGCCACGAGCGATGGCGGCCGGCACGCCGAGGCGGAGGTCGAGACCGCGGTCACCGACGAGGGCGAACGGCGCCTCGAACTGCCGGCTTTCGACCCTCCGCCGCTCGAAGGCGCCGACGTTCCCACCCGACAGCTCCTCGCCCGGGCGGCTGAGGATCCGACGCCGCTGCTCCTCCCGGCCGTGCTTGCCATCGCCAACCAGAAGGGCGGTGTGGGCAAGACGACCACCGCCGTCAATCTCGGCGCTGCGCTGGCCGAGGAGGGTTTCCGGGTCCTGGTCGTGGACCTCGATCCCCAGAGCAACGCGACCACCGGGCTCGGTCTCAGCGCCCGCGACCTTGGATCGTCGGTCTACGACGTGGTCATGAACAACGCCGCCATCGAGGACTGCATCGAGCCGACGAGCCTGAAGAATCTCTTCGTGGCACCGGCGACGATCGACCTCGCCGGCGCCGAGATCGAGCTCGTGCCTGCCATGAGTCGGGAGCTCAAGGTGCGTCGCGCCATCGACGAGGTCCGCGACAACTACGACGTCGTCCTGATCGACTGTCCGCCTTCCCTCGGTCTCCTGACCGTCAACGGGCTCGCAGCCGCGGACGGCGTCGTCGTCCCGATCCAGTGCGAGTACTACGCCCTCGAGGGGCTCGGACAACTGCTCCGCAACGTCGGGCTCGTTCGGGCCAACTTGAACCCGAATCTCGACGTGAACGGGATCATCATGACCATGTACGACGGTCGAACCAAGCTCGCCGACCAGGTGGTGGACGAGGTGCGCGCCCACTTCGGGCGGCGCGTGTACGAGACCGTCGTCCCCCGGACGGTTCGGCTGTCGGAAGCGCCGTCGTTCGGACAACCCATCATCGTGTTCGATTCGACCTCCCGCGGCGCCAAGGCGTACCGGGAACTGGCGAAAGAGGTGTGCCGTGACGCGAAAAGGCGGTCTGGGTAAGGGCCTCGGCGCCCTGATCCCGCCCGGCGCGGCCGAAGGCCTCGGCGCCGGTGGCTACCAGGAATTACCAGTCTCAACCATCCGGCCCAACCGGTACCAGCCGCGCGAGCACTTCGGCGAGGAGCAGCTCAGCGCCCTGGCCGACTCCATCCGAGAAGTCGGGGTGCTCCAGCCCGTGCTCGTACGTCCCGCGGACGACGGCTACGAGCTGATCGCAGGCGAGCGCCGCTGGCGGGCTGCCCGCCGCGCCGGCCTCCAGGCGATCCCGGCCTTGATCCGCACCACCGACGATGCGTCGGCTCTCGAGCACGCGCTGGTCGAGAACGTGCACCGCGCCGACCTCAACGCGCTCGAGGAGGCCGCCGCCTACCAGCAGCTCATCGAGGACTTCCGTCTCACGCACGAGCAGGTGGCGGCGCGCGTCGGACGCAGCCGCGTGGCGATCACGAACACGCTGCGGCTCCTCCAGCTGCCGCCCGCGATCCAGAAGATGATCCAGGACGACACGCTCAAAGGCGGGCACGCGCGCGCGTTGTTGGGCACGCCCGATCGCGCGTTCCAAGAGAAACTGGCGCGCCGCATTGTCAACGAGGGCCTGTCGGTGCGCGCGGTGGAGGATGCCGTCCGTGCCCACGGCGGCGAGGCGAAGCGCGCGCCGAGCGCCGCACCCGGCCAGCTCCGCCCACCGGGCCTACTCGAGCTCGAGGAGCTTCTCGGCGACTACCTCGAGACCCGCGTGAAGATCACAGTCGGCGGCAAGCAGGGCAAGATCACCGTCGACTTCGCCGACCTGGAGGACCTCGAGCGGCTGTACCGGGTCGTGACCGGCGACCGTCAGCGTCGGGCCGAAACCGGCTGACCACTACCGTCAATGGATCGTTGACGACCCGGCGACGTCAATCTACAGTCGACCGGTGGTGCCCGCCCCGTCGCTCTCCGAGCTCATCGAGACCGTTCACGACCGCAGCGCCGGGAACGACGCACTCACCCGCGTCGAGGCGGCGGCGGAGGTGTCGGGCGAGATCACGAGCAAGGCTGACGCCTTGCTGGGCTACTTCGTCGACTCGGCGCGGCAGGCGGGCTGCTCGTGGGCTGAGATCGGGACCGCGCTCGGCGTGACGAAGCAGGGTGCCCAGCAACGCTTCGTAGATCGCGGCGAGTCGACGCGGCCGGACGAGGAGCAGATTCTCGCTGGGTACACGGGGCGGGCCCGCGCCAGCATGGCGCGCGCTCGCGAGGAAGCACGCGCGATGGGTCACAACTACGTGGGCACGGAACACGTGCTCCTGGGTGTGCTCGCCGATCCCGCCGCGCTGTCTGTGCGCGTGCTTGCCGAGTTCGGCGTGCCGGCCGACGAGCTACGCCAGGCCGTGATCGAAGCCGCCGTGCCCCGGTCACCGTACGGCGCGATCGCGGCCGACCTGCCGCTCACCCCGCGGGCGCGGCGGGTGCTGGATCTCACGCGAGGCGAATCGCTCCGCCTCGGCCGCAACTACGTCGGGACGGAGCATCTCCTCCTCGGGCTCACGGCCGAGCAGGACGGCGTCGGCGGGCGGGTGCTCCGCGAGCACGGCGTGGACGTCGACCGCGCGCGAGCGGAGGTGATTCGAGCGCTCACGACGTACGTCGCGAGCACACCGCCCTAACTGTCGGGAGGCTCTTCGACGCCGCGGCGGATGCCGCGCACGATCGCCCGGCTGACGTCGCCGGCGCGGGCGACGACGTTTCGCATCGCGGCAACATCGCCCCGCTCGACGAGCTCGCACACCACGGCCGCCATGCGCGTCTCGCGGAGGATGCCGTACGCCTTCCCACACGGGTCCGGCGCAGTCGGAAGGACACCGTGCAGCTCGTCCTGGACGGCTGCGGCCACGCGGTAGCCCGCCTCCGAACGGAACGTTCCCGACGAGAAGTACGTGCACAGGCAGCCCTCGTCGCCAATGCCGGCACGCAGCGCGAGGAAGAGCGCGGCGCCGAACTGATTCGCGGCGGCGGCGGTCGTGCGGTCGTCCGAACCGGCCGAGTCCAACAGTGCGCCGGCGCCGACCTCGGCGAGGCCGCGGCAGACCGCGTCGCCCAGGGCCTCGAACCCAGGCGCGGCGGTGATGAAGACGCGCTTGCCGCCGAGCCGGTGTGGCCCGCGACGCAGCATCTCGCGCTCGCGCACGCTGGCGACCGAGCCCCCGGCCAGCGTGCCAACCCGGCGCAACGCCGCGACCGTGGTCCAGCCGCAGAAGCCGTCGGGGGCGAGGCCCACGTTGCGCTGGAACTCGGCGACGGCGTCTGCGGTCTGCTCTCCGAGGATGCCGTCTTCGCGCCCGGCGTCGAACCCGAGTGAGTTCAGCTGACGCTGGAGCTCGGTGACGTCGTCGCCGCGCAGCATCGGCTGACGGAAGTACAGCGTTCGATCGCCGAGCGAGAAGCCGCTTTCGACGAGTGCCGCCCACGTCTGTGGGCCGCAGAGCCCGTCGACGACCAGGCCGCGCTGCTGCTGGAACGCGCGCACCGCGGCTTCGGTGGCTGGGCCGAACTCGCCCGGCTCGTCCGACGGAGCGTCGAGCCCGAGCGCGGCGAGACGCCGCTGAAGGTCCCGGACGGCCTCGCCGGTCTCACCTCGCTGGAGCGCCGCCGCGGTCATGCACCCCGGCGCGGCGCAGCGACGGCGGCTCTGCCGACCGTCGCTGCAAAGCCGGAGCTTGCGACGGCGACAGAGAGAGCCGTCACGAGATGAATTCGGCGAGATCCTGGAGCAGCTGGCCCTTGCCCTTGGCCCCGACGAGTCGCTTCACAGGCTCGCCCTCGTTGAACACCATCAGCGTCGGGATGCTCATCACGTTGTAACGCATCGCCGTCTGCGGATTGTCGTCGACATTGAGCTTCGCGATGCGCAGCTTGCCTTTGTGCTCGGAGGCGATCTCTTCGAGCGTCGGGGCGATCATCTTGCACGGACCACACCACTCGGCCCAGAAGTCGACGAGCACGGGCGTGTCCGCGCCCCCAACCGTCTCGTCGAAGGTGTTGTCGGAGAGGAATGTGATGTCGGCGCCCACGGGGGTCCTTTCGGCGAGGGTCGGTCGAGTGTAGCTACGAGGTGAAACCGAGCCGCGTCTCCGCCCATTCCGCGTAGGTCATGCCTGGGCGACGGCGTGGCGGCGGGCCTCTATCCAGCGCTCCGCCTCGATCGCCGCCATGCAACCGGTCCCCGCTGCCGTCACGGCCTGGCGAAACACTTGGTCGGCGACATCGCCGGCTGCGAACACTCCCTCGACCGACGTGCGGGTCGACCCCGCTTGGGGGAGCACGACATAGCCGTTCTCGTCCAGGTCGACCTGGCCTTCGAACAGCTTCGTGTTGGGGTCGTGGCCGATAGCGACGAACAGGCCGCCGACGTCCAGCTCCGACTCGTCGTCCGTGCGCGTGTCGCGGAGACGCACGACGTCGACGGTCCCGTCGCCGCCGACGTCGGTCACCACCGAGTTCCACTTGAACCCGATCTTCGGATTGGCGAACGCCCGGTCCTGCATGATCTTGGACGCCCGCAACTCGTCGCGCCGGTGGATCACCGTGACCTGGTTGGCGAACTTCGTGAGGAAGAGCGCCTCCTCGATGGCGCTGTCGCCCCCGCCGACTACCGCGATGTCCTTCTCCCGGAAGAAGAACCCGTCGCACGTCGCGCACGTCGACACGCCGTGGCCGAGCAGCCTCGCCTCGGACGGGAGGCCGAGCATCCGGGCCGACGCCCCGGTCGAGATGACCAGGGCCTCGGAGCGGTACTCCGTGCTCCCGACCCACGCGCCGAACGGCGACGCCGACAGGTCGACGCGGTCGACGTCGGCGGTCACGAACTCGGCGCCGAAGCGCTCCGCCTGCTCACGGAACTTCATCATGAGCTCGGGGCCGAGGATGCCGTCGGGGAAGCCGGGGTAGTTCTCGACGTCGGTGGTCAGCATGAGCTGCCCGCCCGCCTCGGCGCCTTCGATGACGACGGGCCTGAGATCGGCGCGGGCCGCGTAGAGGGCGGCGGTCAGCCCGGCGGGGCCGGAGCCGACGATGACGAGCTCACGTACTTCGCTCATGGGGCGGTTCCCCGGTTCATTCGGGCGGGGACGCCTTCGTCCTCCGCGCCCAGCAGAACGTGCCGGCGGCGAGGAAGATTCCGCCGAAGATGAGGTACGCGGCCCAGACCCCAGCGGGCAGGTAGACGTCGAGCAGCCGGAACAGACCGACGGAGACGATCGTGAGGGCGGTGAGGACGAAGAACGCGGTGAGCAGCCCGAACACGATGGCCCGGGTCACGTTCTGGGCGGGGGTGACCGTCTTGTCGCGGACGGTCGAGACGACACGCTCGATGTTGTCGACGGCGTCGGTCGTCCAGTCGCTCATGGCTCCTCGTCCGGTCCGAGAACCCGGCGAGCGTACCCGCCGGTGGCCATGACGACTCAGGCCAGGTCGAAGACCGAGACGGCCCGGCACGTCCTCGTGTCGAGCAGCACGAGCGTCGAACGGTCGCCGCTCGCCGGGAGCACGAGCACAAGCACAGACTGATCCCGGTGCGTGCCGGTCGCATACGCGGTGGGTGCCGGGCTCCCGGCGACGGCGCGCTCGAGGCAGCGGGGAGGGGCGGCCCGGGACGACGACACCGGCGCTTCGTCGAGCTGCGCCCGCACGCGGCGCCGGAGCTCGCCGGAGTCGGTCACGTCGCCGAGATCGCCCAGGTCGCGCACGCCGGTCGCCGCCTCCGCGCTCGAGGACGCGTCGGGCGCGGGGCTGCGCTGACTCGGTGATGCCGCCTCGGGCGTGCGCGACCGGCCGGCGGTACCGGCGTTGTCCCCGTCGCGGTTGACCAGAGCGAAGACGCCCACCCCGACGAGGACCAGCGCGACAAGCGCGGCCGCCGCCGGCACCAGCAGCCGCGCCAGTCGCCGTGCGGGCCGCCGCGGGCTGGCATCGTCGAGCGCCCGCGTGACCAGCCGCTCGCGGGTCACGTCGTCGAGCGGCGGCACTTCGAGGAGTGAGGCGAGCTCCTCGTCGCGTTCGTCGGGAGGGAGGTCGTCGGTCATGGTCGCGTGTGTCGGCTCTCAGAGGTAGGACGTTCGCCGCCGCGCCCGCGGTTCCCGAGCGCGTCCGCCAGCGCGGAACGGCCGCGGGCAATGCGCGACCGCACGGTGCCCGCGGGCACGCCAAGCACCTCGGCGATCTCGGCGTAGTCGAGGTCGCACAGGTCACGCAGGACCACCGCGACCCGGAACTCCTCGGCCAAAACACCGAGAGCGGCGTCGATGTCGACGCGAGCGCCGACCGCGTCCTCGGGTGATGCCGCGACGGCTGCTTCCGCCGGCGGGTCGACGGGGCGTGGGCGCCGCGTCTTGCGTCGGCCCTCGTCGAGCGCGGCGTTCGTCGCCACCCGGTAGAGCCACGTCGTGAACGCCGAGCGGCCGTCGAAGCGGCCGATACCGCGCGCGACCGCGATCATCGCCTCCTGCGTGGCGTCGAGCGCGTCCTCGCGATCGCCGAGAATCCGCCGGCACACGGCATGGATGCGATCGGCGTGTCGTGCCAGGAGGGTGTCGAGCGCGCCGCGGTCACCTGCACCCGCGCGCGTGGCGAGATCGTCGTCGGATCCGCCCTCGTCAGCGGCCCTCGACCTTGATGTCACCGATTTGGAGCTTGTTGGACGGCGGGAGCTGCGTGCACCACACGAGGACGTACTGGCCGCGCGCGTCGTTCAGTGCGAAGGGACGTGTCGCCGGATTGTTGTCGCCCGCCGCCCGCGGCGGCCCCCACGCGTCGAGTGTGCCTCCGGGCTGGTCGGCGACGTAGATCTGGCCGCTCCAGCCGCCCTCGAGCGCGGTGACGGTGACCGATGCGATGTCGCGCACCGCTTCGAGCTTCACCCAGAGACCGACACCCGGCTTGGCGTTGCCGAAGTCGCGGTTGCTGTAGCTCTCCGTTTGCCACGTCGTGCCGGCGTCGTCGTCGAAGACGTGTTGCGTCTCGTCGCTGTGCTCGCTTCCGCCGCCAGGCGGCGGATCGAAATCCTTGGCGTCGACGATTCGTAGCGCGCCAGTGTTCGCGGCGGGCGTCTCAGTGCCGTTGCCGGAGTCGTCACTCGTCAGACTCGACAGCGCATACGCGGTGATCCCGCCGGCGACCAGGAGGAGCAGGATCACCAGGAGCCAGGGCCAGCGGCGCGCCTTGCGCGCCGCCGGCACCGGGCGCGGCGGCGCCGGACGCGGCGGCCGGGGCGCGACCTGGGTCGGCGACGGGCCGTCGGGCGGTGGCGAGGACCGGCGCGGTGCGACGGGCGGCGCGAGCGGGCCGGTCGCGTCGGGGTCGATGCCCGGCGCCAGCGCGTCCTTGAACGCCTGCGCGGACTGATACCGGTACTCGGGGTCGCGAGCGAGGCTGCGCGCCAGGACGTCCTCGAGGGGGCGCGACACCTCCGGTCGCACCTTGCGGATCGGCTCGGGAGCATTCGTGAGGCGAGCCACCGCGGTCGCCATGTCGGAGTCGCCTCCGAAGGGCGCCCGGCCGGCCAACATCTCGTAGAGGACAAGGCCGAGCGCGTAGACGTCGGCGCGACCGTCGACGGCATGGCCGTTCACCTGCTCGGGAGCGAGGTAGCGGGCGGTCCCGACCACGGTGCCGGTGCGAGTCAGGTCGTCGCCACCAGCCGCCTTGGCGATTCCGAAGTCGGTGACCTTCACGCGTCCGTCCCCCTGCACGAGCACGTTCGCCGGCTTGATGTCGCGATGCACGAGCCCCTGACGGTGCGCGTGCTCGAGCGCGTCCGCCACCTGTGAGGAGATGTCGACTGCGTCCCGCACGGGCAACCGGCTGCGCTCGTCGATCAGACGCCGGAGGGTCTTTCCTTCGACGAGCTCCATGACGATGTACGCGGTGCCGTCGTCGTCGCCGGTGTCGTACGTCGCCACGATCCCGGGATGCGTGAGCTTCGCGGCCGCGATCGCTTCGTTGCGAAAGCGCACGCGCAGCGCGTCGTCGACCGCGAGCTCGGGGAGGAGCAGCTTGACCGCCACGCGTCGTGACAGCAGCGCGTCCTCGGCGATCCACACCGTGGCCATGCCGCCGCGCGCCAGCTCGCGGTCGAGGCGGTAGCGCCCGCCGAGGACGCGTCCGGCCGTGGCTGGTTCCGGCACGTCACCCGACGCTAGTTGCTGGTCGCGCCGTGCTCGCTTCACACCCGACGGCGACGACGGTGGAGGAGGGCGTCAGCTGCCCGCCTGGAACGTGACGCCGATGACACGGGGACCGGCGTGGGTGCCGATGACCGGACCGATCTGGCCGACGACGATCTGGTCCCGGGCCGCCAGGGGCTCGAGCAGATCGAGGAGCTCGTCGAGATCCGGCGCGTTGCCGTGGAGCACCGACAGGTTCTCGAACGGGCCTTCCTTCACGCGGTCGACCAAGAGGCGCAACGCCTTCGAGCGGGTACGGACCTTGCCCGCTTCCTCCACCACGCCGTCGCGAACCTCGAGGACGGGCTTGATCGCCAGCATCGAGCCGAGGAGCGCTCGGGCGTTGCCGACCCGGCCGCCCTTCTTGAGGAACTCGAGCGTGTCGAGGGTCCCGTACAGCTTCGAGCGATTCCGACGGTCGGTGACGTTGGCCACGATCGACTCGAGCGAATCCCCGTCCGAGGCCCGCTGCGTGGCGGTGAGGCAGAGGCTCCCGAGGCCCATCGAGACCATGAGCGAGTCGATGACGACGACAGGGCAGTCGGCCTGGACCGCCTGCGCCGCGACCTGCGCCGATTGCATCGTCGCCGAGAGCTTGGAGGAGAGGTTGATGCAGATGATGCCGGT
>DATFPZ010000233.1:0-7110 GCA_035264545.1 Acidimicrobiia bacterium | reverse complement strand
CGAGGAAGGCGCTCCAGTGGGCCGGATGGGCGCTCGGGAAGGCCTCGGCGCGCCAGAGCCTCGGCTTGCCGCGCGCTCGGCCGCCCCTCGGTGCCACCTCCGTGACGGTTAGATGAACTTAGTAAGGTCTGCCTTCTCAGTTAGCAAAGTGGCTATAACGCTCACGCAGCTCCGCAGCTTCCTCGCGGTCTTCCGGACCGGGTCGGTCACGGCGGCGGCAGACGAGCTCGTCGTGACCCAGCCATCGGTGTCCGCGGCGGTCTCGGCGCTGTCGCGGGAGGTCGGAACAGACCTGACCGAGCGCGTGGGCCGGAGCATCCGCCCGAGTCCGGCCGGCAAGGCCTTCGCCCCCTATGCGACCGACGTCATCGGACTGCTCGATCAGGGAGGTCGTGCGGCGCGCGAGGCCGCCGATGCGGCGACCAAGGAGCTACGCATCGCGGCCGTCACGACCGCCGGCGAGCACATCGTTCCCCCCCTCATGGAGGTGTTCTCGGCCCGGCACCCCGAGATCATGCTGAGCGTGGACGTGGGCAACCGTCAACGCGTCTTCGAGCGCGTGCGCACGCACGAGTCCGACGTCGCGATCGGGGGTCGACCGCCGAGCGAGGGTGGCGTGGTCGGCGAGCGGTTCCTGGACAACCCGATCGTGATCATCACCGGCGCTGGTGATCCGCTGGCGCGGCGCCGCTCCGTGCCGCTCGAGCAGCTCGCCGAGCGTCCCTGGCTCCTGCGAGAGGAGGGGTCGGGGACGCGGACGATGACCGAGGAGTTCCTCGCCAGCCACGATCTGAGGCCTCAGGTCCTCACCCTGGGGTCGAACGGCGCGATCAAGCAGGCCGCACGCGCGGGCCTCGGCATCTCACTCCAGTCGCGCCTCGCCGCCGAGCTCGAGCTCCAGCTCGGTTTGCTCGAGGCGATACGCGTGCGCACGCCTCCTGCAACGCGACACTGGTACGTGCTGCGCTCCGAGCACGGGCCGCCACGCCCGCCCGTTGAGGACTTCGTGGCCTTCGTCCGCAGCGAGGAGGGCCGGCGGGCGGTCGAGCGCGCGGGGCGCGCCGGGGCGCCGACCTAGCCTCCGACCAGCCGCCGGGCCGCTTCCGCTATGCCGGTCGCGTCGATCCCGGCGCTCGCGAGCAGTTCCTCGGGCTTGCCCGAGGACGGCATCTCGCCAACCGCGAGCTTGAGGATTCGGGGGGACTCCTCGCTGTCGGCGAAGACTCCCAGCACCGCATCCCCCAGGCCGCCCTCTGGCCAGTGGTCCTCGGCGACGACGATCCGGCCGGTGGCCCGCGCCGCGGCCCGCAGCGTCTCGGCGCCGATCGGCTTGACGGAGTAGCAGTCGACGACGCGAGCCGCGACGCCCTCGCCCTCGAGCGTCTCGGCCGCCTCGATGGCCTCGTGCACGGTGATGCCCGCTCCGACGAGCGTCACCTGGTCCCCCTCCGAGGCCCGGACGACATGGCTGTCGCCGATCTCGAACCGCTCGTCCGGCCCGTAGATCACCGGGGTGGACGGCCGCATGGTGCGTAGGTAGCGGATCCCGCGCAGATCGGCCATCCGCTCGACGAGCTGGACGGTCTGGTTCGCGTCACACGGAGAGAGGACCGTGCTGCCGTGCACGGCGCGGAGCATGGCGAGGTCCTCGAGACCCATCTGGGAGGGCCCGTCCTCTCCGATCGAGACCCCGGTGTGGGAGCCGACCAGGCAGATGTCCGCTCTGCTCACGGCGGCCATGCGGACGAAGTCGTAGGCCCGGGTCAGGAAGGCGGCGAAGGTCGAGGCGAACGGCACCCAGCCGCGAACCTGGAGGCCCACCGCGGCCGCCACCATCTGCTGCTCGGCGATGTACATCTCGAAGTAGCGCTCGGGGTGGGCCTTCGCGAAGATCTCGGCGTGGGTGGAATTGCCGATCTCGGCGTCGAGGCCCACGACGTCGCCTCGGCCGCCGCCAAGGGCGGCGAGTGCCTCGCCGTAGGCCTTCCGCGTGGCCACCTCCTCCCCCGGCTCGTAGCGGGGCAGCCTGAGGGGACCGACCTCGAAGGCCCGGGGCTTGCCATCGTCGGCCGGCTTCGGCACCTCGACCCGGATGTCCCGGATCCCGCCGAGCTCCGCAACGGCGCTGTCGGGGTCCTCCACCGGCTTACCGTGCTTTCCGTCCTGGTTCTCGACGGCCCTGGCACCCTTTCCCTTGATGGTTCGCGCGACGATGACGGTGGGTCGGCCCGTCGTCTCCACCGCCTCGGCGTAGGCCGCGTCGATGGCGTCCACGTCGTGGCCGTCGATGGCGATCGCGTGCCAGCCGAAGGCCCGCGCCGGCTGGACGAAGCGGTCGAGGTCCCAGGCGTGCATGGTCTCCCCGCGCTGGCCGAGCCGGTTGACGTCGATGATCGCCGTGAGGTTGTCGAGCCCGGCGTGGCCGGCGTGCTCGAACGCCTCCCACATCGATCCTTCGCTCATCTCGCTGTCGCCGCACAGCACCCAGATTCGGTAGGGGAGCCGGTCGAGCCGCTTTCCGGCAAGCGCCACGCCCACCCCCGTCGGCAGGCCCTGGCCCAGGGAGCCGGTGGCCACCTCGACCCAGGGCAGCACGGGGGTGGGATGGCCCTCGAGCGGGCTACCGAAGCGGCGGTAGGTGAATAGCTCCTCCTCCGAGATGGCACCCGCCGCCCTGAAGATGGAATAGAGCAGGGGAGAGGCGTGGCCCTTCGAGAACAGCAGGTGGTCGTTGCTCGGGTTCTCCGGGGAGTCGAAGTCGTAGTGCAGGTGCTTGGTGATCAGCACCGCCATGAGATCGGCCGCCGACATCGACGACGTGGGGTGGCCGGAGCTCGCGGCGGCGCTGGCGCGCACGGAATCGACGCGTAGCTGCTGCGCCAGTTCCCTCCAGGTCCCCCGATCGCTCCGCTCGAGCGTCTGCACTGCCTCTGGATCGGTCATGCTCCCCTCCTTCAGGTCGCGGCCCGCAGGCGCGGCGTCACGACTCCACCGCCGCGGGCGCCTCCTCCTCGGCAGCGCCGGCGGCGTCGGCGCGGGGTCCCACGCCGCCCAACGCGATCGCGGCCTTGGCCGTCACGAGGTGGTACAGGATCAGGAGCTGCACGAGCGCCAGCGACTCGGAGCGCTGGAGCTCGTTGCCGACCGTGAACTGGCCGAGCCGCTCGGAGCGGAGGTGCGAGGCGAAGTGGAGCTTCTCCCAGATCGCCTCCTCGATCTCGGCGGCCTGCTCGCGCTCGATGCCGCCGGCGATGCTCACGAGCAGTTCGGACTCGCGCCCGGTGATCGTGATCCCGCGCCCGCCATCGCCGATGACCGGCGAGAGGTGGGGATGAGGAAGGCTGTCGCGCAGCACCAGCTCGGTGTCGAGCGAATGGGGGTCGCTTCCGTTACCCTCCCGGAAGGAGACGACCACGTCCGCGTAGCGCTCCTGGGGGCGGATGAACTGGGCCGAGTCGGGCTCGCGCCGGTCGAGCTCCATGAGGACCTCGTCGGTGGTGTACCCGCGATGTGAGCAGTCGCGCCGCACCTTCCACCTCCGGCGCAGGTCCTCGGGCGGCGCGAGGTAGACGCGCACGTCGTAGCAGTGGCGTATGTCCTCGGTGTGGTAGCCCAGCAGGCCCTCGACGACGGTGAAGGGCTTCGGGGTCACGAGGACCGGCGGGCCGAAGGTGCCGTCGGCGTGTTGGTAGACGGGCTTGAGGATCGGCTCACCGTTGCGGAGATGCTTCAGGTGCTGGGCCATGATGTCGATGTAGTTGCAATCCGGATGCAGCGGGGTGATGTCGCGCTCGGCGCGCTGCTTTCGGTCGTAGCGGTGGTAGTCGTCCGTGGCGACGGCCGTCACCTGATCCTCGCCGAGGATGCGCACGAGACCCCGCGTCATGGTCGTCTTGCCTGCCGCCGAGTCGCCGACGACGCCGAGCATGATGGGGCGCGGCATGGTTCCTCCTACCCGGTCAGTCCGCGCCGGGGCGCTCCGAATCGAGGGGGTTTCCTAGGTTCCGGCACTGGCTTCAACTTCCCTTCTCGCCGTGCCTTCGGCGTCGTCGGGCTCCTCCTCCTCGGTGTCGCTGAACACCGAGCTCTGAAGGATGTCGTCGGGCTCGATGGTGACGAGGTCCCTCTTCGTCAGCTTCCCGTTCGAGTCGAACAGCCGGGTGGCCTGGCGCATCCGGGCACGCTCGATGGCGTTGCGAATGCTGCGCCCGTGCGCGAAGCGGGGGCGCTCGAGCCGCCGTTCGATGTAGTCGCGCAGGGCGCCGGCGGCGTCGTCGCTCATCTCGTAGCCCTGCCCGGCGACCATCAGCCGGGCTATCTCGATGAGCTCGTCGACGTCGTAGTCAGGGAAGTGGATGTGGTGGGCCACCCGCGACCCCATCCCGGGATTCGCCTGGAAGAACTCCTCCATCGGGTCCTTGTAGCCGGCCATGACGACCACCAGGTTTTGACGCTCCGACTCCATCACCTGGAGCAGGACCTCGACCGCCTCCTGGCCGTAGTCGCGCTCGTTCTCCGGCCGGTGGAGGTAATAGGCCTCGTCGATGAAGAGGATCCCGCCGAACGCGCGCTTCACGACGTCCTTCGTCTTCGGCGCGGTGTGACCGACGTACTGGCCCACGAGGTCGTCGCGGGTCACCGCAACGAGGTGGCCCTTCTCGATGTAGCCGAGGCGGTGGAGGATGCTGGCCATCCGAAGAGCGACGGTCGTCTTCCCGGTCCCCGGGCTGCCAGTGAAGCTCATGTGCAGCGTCGGGCGCTGCGAGCTGAGGCCCATCTCCTCGCGCAGCCGGTCGATCACGAGCAGCGCTGCGATCTCGCGTATCCGCCGTTTCACCGGCAGCAGCGCGATCAACTCGCGGTCGATCTCCTCGAGCACCTCGTGCACCCGCGAGCCCCGCACCACCGACTGCACGTCGGCCTCGCCGTCGGAGACCGCCCCCGAGAAGTCCACCGACTCGACGGCCGAGCCGGCCTGGGTTCCCTTGGCGGGACGCACGACCCTCCCCCCGAACTCGTCAGAGAAGGGCGGGGACCCGCGGTCGCCCGTGCCGAAGCCCCTGGCCCGACCCGCGGGGCCGTCTTCGGCCTGAGGGTCGAGCGGCCTGCCCGTCGTGTCGCGACCGCGGGGGCTCACTAGGAATCGCCGATCCCCTCGTCGGTCGACGCGCCGCTGCCGTCGTCGGTCGATGCCCCGTCGCGGCCCGCTTGGGGTGAGTCTCGACCCGGTGTGGCGTCCTGCACCGCCGCCGGGTCGCGAGTCGTCGCGAGGTCGCCCCGGTTCCCGTAGCGACGCCCGACCGCGTCCTCGTGCGCGTACGGATGGACGGTGTAGCGCATTTGGCGATCCGCCTTGTCCTGGCGCTCTAGGCGGAACCCCGGCTCCTCGTCCGGGCGGTTCACGATGAAGCTGAGCCTCGACGTCTGGCGCCCGAGCGAGCTGTCGTAGCAGACCACCTTCACGTAGTGGTTCGGGTACGCCCGGCGGCACGCGTTGACGTCACGCATGGCGACGTCCGCCTCGTCGGGACTCAGGTCGAACTCCGGCTGCTTCCACATCTCCCAGTAGCTGTTGCGGGGATGGGGATCGTCGGTGTACTCGACCATGATCGCCCAGCCGTTCTCGAGCCCGTAGCGGATTTGCGCCTCGATCTCCTCGTCGGTCAGGTCGTCCAGGAACGAGAACGTTCCCTGTGTGATCCTCATGGCTCGTCTCCCTTCCGCGGGCTAGCGGCTGGCCGTGGGAGTCGCCACGGCGTCCGGGGTGTCGGTCGACTCGAAGTCGAACGTGATGTCCTTCCAGACCTCGAGGGCGGCGTCGAGCTCGGGGCAGCCCTTCGCCGCATCCCTCAGGACGTCGGGGCCCTCGGCGTAGTAGTCCCTGCCCTCGTTGCGCGCCTTGATCATCGCCTCGACGGCCACCCGGTTGGCGGTCGCGCCGGCGGCGATCCCCATGGGGTGGCCGATCGTGCCGCCACCGAACTGAAGCACCGCGTCCTCTCCGAGGTAGTGCAGCAGCTGGTGCATCTGACCGGCGTGGATCCCGCCGGAGGCGACCGGCATGACGGGGGCCAGCGACGCCCAGTCCTGATCGAAGTAGAGGCCCGTCTCGGGGTTGGCCTTGTTGAAGCGCTCGCGGCAGACGTCGTAGTAGCCCTTGATCGCGCCCGGGTCGCCCTCGAGCTTCCCCACCACGGTCCCGGCGTGGATGTGGTCCACCCCGATCATGCGGCACCACTTCGCGATCACGCGGAAGCTCACTCCGTGCGTCTTCTGGCGCGTGTAGGTGCCGTGGCCGGCGCGATGGAGGTGCAGGATCACGCCGTTGGCGCGCGCCCACTTGGACATCGACTGCATCGCCGTATAGCCGACGGTGAGGTCCATCATGATGATCACGCTGCCGAGCTCCTTGGCGAACTCGGCGCGCTCGTACATGTCCTCCATCGTCGCCGCCGTCACGTTCATGTAATGGCCCTTGACCTCGCCGGTGACCGCCGACGCGCGGTTCACGGCCTCCATCGCGTGGATGTAGCGGTCGCGCCAGCGCATGAATGGCTGCGAGTTGATGTTCTCGTCGTCCTTAGTGAAGTCGAGGCCGCCCCGCAGCGCCTCGTAGACGACCCGGCCGTAGTTCTTCGCCGAGAGCCCGAGCTTGGGCTTGGTGGTGGCGCCGAGCAGCGGGCGCCCGAACTTGTCGAGGTACTCGCGCTCCATGACGATGCCGTGGGGCGGCCCCTGGAAGGTCTTGAGGTAGTGCGGCGGGATCCGCATGTCCTCGAGCCGCAGCGCCTTCAGCGCCTTGAAGCCGAAGACGTTGCCGATGATCGACGAGGTGAGGTTCGCGACCGAGCCCTCCTCGAAGAGGTCGATGTCGTACGCGATCCGGGCGATGTACTGACCCTCGGCGCCTGGGACCTCATCGAGCTGGTACGCCTTCGCCTGGTAGTGCTCGTGCGGCGTGAGGCGGTCGGTCCAGACCACCGTCCACGTCGCGGTCGACGACTCTCCGGCCACCGCGGCCGCCGCCTCGATCGCGTCGACTCCCGGCTGAGGGGTGATGCGGAACGCGCAGAGGATGTCCGTGTCCTTCGGCTCGTAGTCGGCGTCCCA
>DATFPZ010000232.1:0-2816 GCA_035264545.1 Acidimicrobiia bacterium | reverse complement strand
GACACCGGCTCGAGCGGCTGGTCGAGGTCGCGCCAGACGGCTTCGCCCAGGGATGGATGGCCGTCGACTGCTTCGACGTCGTCGTGCAGCCGCGTCACCGTCACGAGGTCGGCCGGCGTGACCGGCTGCAGGAGGCGCGTCTCGATCACGCCGACCGAGGGTACTTCCGGCCCGCGATACGTTCGGCAGATGGCGCGGCCGCGAGGGGCGATGCAGCGCGCGGCGGAAGTCGTGCAGCGTCTCGCGGTCGAGTACCCGGGCACGGCGAAAGAGCTGTACGCGTTGCAGCAGGCGAACCCCTACCAGCTCCTCGTGGCCACGATCCTCTCGGCACAATCGACCGACGAGACCGTCAACAAGATCACGCCTTCGGTCTTCGAGCGCTACCCGACGCCGGCCGACCTCGCGCACGCCAACCCCGATGAGGTCGAGGAGCTCATTCACGCCTCGGGTTTCTTCCGCTCGAAGACGAAGAGTCTGATCCTCATGGCGCGGGTAGTCGAGGAGCGCTTTGGTGGCGAGATCCCGAGCGATCTCGACGATCTCGATTCCTTGCCGGGCGTGGGCCGCAAGACCGGCAACGTGGTCCGGTCCGTCGCGTTCGAGTTGCCGGGCCTGCCCGTCGATACGCACGTGATGCGCCTGGTGCGCCGGCTGAAGCTCACGAACGAGACCGATCCGGTGAAGATCGAGCTCGACCTGAACGGGATCGTGGAGCCCGAGGAGCGAGGCGCGCTGTCGCTGCGGCTGATCCTGCACGGTCGACGGGTGTGCAAGGCGCGCAAGCCGCAGTGCGACGTGTGCGTCCTCAACGACATCTGCCCCTCGGCGTTCAAGGTCTGAACTGAGCAGCGCACGAGTGCCCGGGAGCGGCTACGCGGTCATCGAGGCGCCCTCGGTGCTCGGGCTGTTCCCTCGCGGGGTGGAGCGCCTTCCCGACGCGCTGCTCGACGCCGGCCTCGCCGACGCGCTCGACGCGCGACGCGCCGGACGGGTCGAACCTCCACCGTACGAGCCGCGACGTGATCCGGCGACCGGGTTGCTCAACCCGACAGGGCTGCGCGACTACGCCCATCGGCTCGCTGCAACCACTGGTGAGGTCCTGGACGACGGCGAGGTGCCGGTGGTGCTCGGCGGCGACTGTTCGATCCTGCTCGGCAACCTGTTGGCGCTCAGCCGGCGCAGCCGCCACGGCCTCCTCTTTCTCGACGGTCACGCCGACTTCTATCAACCCGAAGCCGAGCCCAACGGCGAGGCGGCGTCAATGGATCTCGCGCTGGCGACCGGGCGTGGGCCGAGCGTCGTGGCGGATCTCGACGGTCGAGGAGCGTTGGTCCGGGACGAGGACGTCGTGGTGCTCGGGCGACGAGACGCGGAGGAGGCCGAAGCAGCGGGCAGCCGGCGTATCGAGGACACCGCGATCACGATGCTCGAACTGCCGGTCGTGCGGGAGCACGGCGCGGAGCGTGCTGCGAGTGACGCCGTCGAGCACCTCGGTCGAACCGAGATCGACGGCTTCTGGGTGCACCTCGACTGCGACGTGCTCGATGACGCCGTCATGCCGGCGGTGGACTACCGCCTCCAAGGCGGGCTGAGCTGGGAGGAGCTCGAGACCGTGCTCGCGACGGCAATCGAAACGGGTCGCGTGGCCGGCCTCGAAATCACTATCTTCAACCCCGTCCTCGACGGCGACGGCGCAATCACGCGAAGGCTCGTTGCTTCGCTCGTGAACGCTCTCCGCGGTCCTTGACACGATCGTGCGGGTTCCGGAGGGTTGCGTCAGGGCATCCTTTCCAGCGTCACCGACCGTCGAGGGCAGCGAATACGACTCAGGCAGAGTGATCGGAACGTCAGTCGAAACTCGGACGGGCTCGGAAAGGCGACAGGCGCTGCTGCGTCGACTGGCGGCCGGCGGCGTCATCGTGCTCGCCGCCTGCAACTCGGCGTCCAAGGACACGGCAAAAGCCACTCGGTCCCGGACTGCCCCCACATCGACCACCGCCGCTCCCACCACGACGACGTCGCCCCCGGTCAGCTACCCGGTCAAGCGGGGGGACACCTTGACCTCGATCGCCAAATTCTTCGGCGTGTCGACCGCGTCTATCGCCGCGGCCAATCAACTCGGTGGCGGGGATCGTCTGACCGAGGGCCAGATCCTGCAGATCCCACCCGCCCCACCTGCCAGTCTGGCCGTGACCCCACCCGATGGGATCGCCGGCAACGTCTTCACGTTCGCCGTCACGGGCGCCAAGGCCGGCGAGACCATCACCTTCGAGGTCGTCACTCCCGGCGGCGGGGTCTTCACCGGGTCACCCCATACCGCGGGGCAAGACGGCACCGTGACCGCCAGTTACCGGACCGACGGGGACGAAGCGGGGAAGTACGACGTCGTCGCGACGGGTGACCGAGGAACCTCGCTCCGCGCCTCCTACCGCCTTCTGGGGTGACCGAGCGGGTGCTTGCCCGCCGCAGGAATCCGCGCATCTGCGCCCCACGGGCCTCGCCGGGCCATATTGCCTCTCGGCGTGAGTAACTGTGATACTGCCCTTTCCGTACGAATGGTACGAAACTCACAAAAGCCGGAGGGGGACCGGGGTGCGGGGGAGGCGGGCGGTCCGGCGTCTGGTCAGTGCCGTGGCGGGGTTGGCGCTCGTCGGTCCGTTGAGCGTCGTGGCTCAGCCCGACGTGGCGGCGGCGGCGCCGACCGGCTACGTCACGATGAGCGACGGCGTGTCGATCGCGGTGAACGTCCGCATGCCCACGAATTACGTCCCCGGGTTGCGCTACCCAACGGTCTTCGAGATGTCGGGGTACGA
>DATFPZ010000231.1:0-4671 GCA_035264545.1 Acidimicrobiia bacterium | reverse complement strand
ACCGTCGACATGGGTGAGATCCGCGACCACCGCTGGCTCCAGCCCGCCGACGCGATCGCCCGGCGCGACGCCGAGGAGATCGAGCTCGCGCCGCCGACGTGGGTGACGCTGCACCGGCTCGCTCGCTCCCCGGACGTGGCGGCGGCGATGGCAGAGGCGCGCGCGACGCAACCCGAGTTCTTCGAGACGCACATCGCGCGCGTCGAGGGCGGCGCCGCGGCGCTGTGGGAAGGCGACGCCGGCTACGAGTCGAACGACGCCGACGCGCCCGGTCCACGCCACCGGCTCTGGATGTTGCCGACTGGCTGGCGCTACGAGCGCACCTAGGGGGGCGAGGCGATGCGGGCGGTGAGACACACGGACAACGGGATTGAGGTCGTCGACGTCCCGCGGCCCGACACGGACGACGGGCGCGTTCGCATTCGCGTGCGCGGCGCCGGGATCTGCGGTTCCGACCTGCACATGCTCACGTGGGGGCCCATGCCCGTCACGCTCGGGCACGAGATCGCGGGTCACCTTGACGACGGCACTCCCGTTGCCGTCTGGCCGCTCGCACCGTGCGGCGAGTGCGACCGCTGCGCGGCGGGGGAGGTGACCCAGTGCCGGAGCGCCATTCCCGACAGCTACGGCATCGGGCGTGACGGCGGCATGGCCGACGAGATTGTCGTGGAGGAGCGCTGCGTGGTGCCGTTACCCGACGGGGTCGACGTCGTCGATGCGTCGCTCGTCGAGCCGATCGCCTGCTCGCTGCACGCTCTGCGTCGGGCGGGACTGGGCGGCGACGAGCGCGTCGCCATCGTCGGCGCGGGCGCGATCGGGTTGGCTGCCGCCGCCGTCGCCGGCGCGACGGATTGCCTTGTCGACGTCGTCGCGCGCCACGACGCGCAGCGCGAGGCGGCCGAGCGCATCGGCGCCGGCACCGAGGCCGAAGGGGAGTACGACGTCGTGGTCGACGCCGCCGGGACCGACGCTGCCCTCGCGACGTGTTTCAAACTGCTGCGCCCGGGCGGGACCGTTGCGCTCGTCGCGAGCTACTGGGAGCCGGTCCGGTTCCCGCAATTCTTCTCGATCAAGGAGCCGGTCGTCGTCGGCTCGAACATGCACGGCCACGACGAGAGCGGTCGCGACATGGACGCCGCCGCGCGCGTCCTGGCCGACCAACCCGACATCGCGTCGGCGATGATCACCCACCGGTTCCCCCTCGATCGAGCCGCCGAGGCGTTCTCGGTGGCCGCCAACCGCGCCGGCGGCGCGATCAAGGTCTTGCTCGAGCCGTAGCTGCCTCGGGATCGATGTAGGGGAGCAACCGCCGCACCGCGAAACCCGCCAGCACCAGCGCGACCAGCGCCCCGGCGGCGACGAGCACCGCGCGCACGCCGACGACGTCGGCGATCACGCCCATGAGGATCGTCCCGAGCGGGAACCCGGTCCCGAACGTCATCAACCACAGGCTCGTGATGCGGCCGCGGATGTGGTCGTCGGACAGCGCCTGAATGGTGCTGTGGTCGATGGCGACGACCGTGACGTACGACGCGCCGAACGCGACCATGAACAGCACCCCGAACACGAGGCCGGGCGCGAGCCCGAGGCCGAGCACCGACGCCGCAGTCAACGCCAAGCCGCCGGCCAGGAGCCGGCTGGGCAGCACCCGCTCGTCGAGTGACCCGATCACGAACGCGATCGCCACCGCCCCCACCCCGAACGAGCCGAGCAGCAGGCCGTACGCCTCGGAGCCCACATGGAGCACCTCGACCGACAGCACGGGGATGAGTTGGACGACCGGCGCGGCGAGGAGCGCGAAGGCAGCGTGCGTGCCGATGGCGACCTTGAGCCCCGGCTCGTTCCGCAGGTACCGAATGCTCTCGGCGAAGCCGGCGAAGAGGCCGGGCCGCTCGTCATGGATTGATTCGGGCGCGGTGTCCGCCGACGTGATCACCAGTAGCGCGATCAAGACGAGCACGAAGCTCAGGGCGTTGATGAGGAAGCAGATGCCCGCGCCGACGTAGGCGATCAACAGGCCGGCCAGCATCGGTCCGGCGGCGCGGGCCACGTTGAACTGCGTCGAGTTCAGCGTGATCGCGTTCTGGAGGAAGCCGCGGGGCACGAGCTCGGGCACGATCGACTGCCAGGCCGGCACGTTCAACGCGATGACGACCCCGGCGGCGAGCGACAGCCCGAACAGCACCCAGTAGGACGCGAGCCCCGCTTCCCAGAGCCCCCACAACACGAACGCCTGCACCATCGACAACGTCTGGGTGACGAGCAGCAGGCGCCGGCGCGGGAAGCGGTCCGCGAGCAAGCCGCCGAGCGGGCCGAGCACGAGCAGCGGGACGACCGTGATGAACGCGATCAGCGTGACCTTCGCCGCGCTGTGGGTTGCGACCGCGACGACCCACAGCAGCGCCGCCAGCTGCATGTTGTTGCCGATGCTCGAGCCGAGGGCGCCCGCCCAGAAGATGCGGAAGTCGTGAAAGGCGAGGGCGCGCATCGACCGCGGGAGCGGTCGGGTCAGGTCGGGCTCGAGCGCGGGAGCTTCGGCGTCCCAGGTCTTCGTCACGCCGGTCGCGGCTAGCCCGCTCGGACGCCGGCGACCTCGACCGTCTCGGTGTCACGTCCGGACCGGAGGAGCGTGCCGGGACGGTCGCCGGTCAGCGCGCCCCGAGCCGCGATCTCCGTTCCGTTGACGAGGACGTGCTCGATGCCCTCGGCCTCCGCGTACAGCCGGCCCGCGCCGGCGGGCAGGTCGTAGCGCGTGTGGACGGGACCGGGGCCGACGCGGCTCTCGTCGAACACGACGAGGTCGGCGTGCCAGCCTTCGGCGACCCGGCCGCGGTCGCGAATGCCGTAGAGCCGCGCCTGCACGTCGGTGAGAAGGTGCACTGCTTCCTCGAGCGGCACCAGCTCGTGGGCCCGGCTCGCGGCGAGGAGCGAGGTCGAGTAGCTGAACGTCGCCAGCATGTCGAGATGTGCGCCGGCGTCGGACGCGCCCACGACGACACGAGGGTCACGCCACGCCTCGGAGCGCAGCCGCCACGACTCGGGGTCGTCGCCCCGGGCGGGCGGCATGAGCACCGTTCGGAGATCGTCGGTGACGACGATGTCCAGCAGCGCGTCGAACGGGTCGGCGCCGCGCTCGGCCGCGACGTCGGCGACGGTGCGGCCCGCGAGGCCCTCGTTCTCGGGCGCGAAGGTCTCGCCGATCTGGAGCCGGTCCCAGCGCAGCATGGCCTTGAACAGGCCGGTGTCGGATTCCGCGCTCTCGCGCAGCCGCCGGCGCACCTCGGGATCGGCGAGGGCGCGCATCTTCTCGTCGTCGGGCAGCGCCATTGTCGGGCCCCACCCCGGCAGTGCGTCGAAGAGAAACCCGGATCGGAAGTTGAGGTGGAGCTGCATCACCGAAGGGACCGTGAGTGCCAGCACGCGCCCGCCTTGCTCGGCGGCACGATCGGACGCTTCGAGCTGCGATTGGTACGTGTCGCTGCCGCCTCCGACCACGAGCACGTTCCAGTTCAACGGCCGGCCGGCGGACGCCGACATCGCGGCCATGAGTGCGACGTGGTCGTCGGAGAACCGCCCGACGGTCGGGATGAACTCCAGCGTCGTGCCGGGATGGTCGCCGACGACGCGGGACAACGCGACGAGCTCGTCGCGCGTTGCTGCGCGTGAAGGCACCGGTTCGCCGTCGCCATCGTTGTGGGTCGGCGCCTGCGACGACGAGAAGCCCAACCCGCCGGCCAAGAGCGACTCGCCGAGCGTCCGGCACATCGCCGCGACGTCGCCGTCGGTGGCCGGTTCGTGGGTGCGATCGCCCATCGCGACCCGTCGCAACGCCGAATGGCCGACGAGGAAGCCGGCGTTTACCGCCAGCGTGCCGTCGAGGCGGTCGAGGTACTCCCCGAACGTCTGCCAATCCCACGGCACGCCGGTAGCGAGCGACTCGAGGGGCATGCCCTCGACGCGGGAGAGCATGCGCATGAGGTAATCGGCTTCGCTCGCCGCAAGCGGCGCGATCGTGAAGCCGCAGTTGCCGCCGACGACCGTCGTGACGCCATGGAGCGGCGACGGCGTGAGCGCGGGGTCCCAGAACGCCTGGGCGTCGTAGTGCGTGTGGATGTCGACGAAACCCGGGGCGACGATCAGGCCCGACGCATCGATGGTGCGCGACGCCGGCTCGTCGACGTCGCCGATCGCGACGACACGCCCGTCCCGGATGCCGACGTCGGCTCGCCGCCGCGCCGCCCCCGTCCCGTCGACGACACTGCCACCCACGATCTTCACGTCCAGCATCTGTGCTCCTCTCAGGGAAGACCGAGGATCTTCGCAGCCTCGTCGGGCGTGGCGACGGAACGGCCAACGTCGTTCGCGAGCGTGACGGCGTCACGCACGATCTCCTCGTTGGTCGGTTGGCGCGCGCCGGCGTAGTCCTCGAGGCCGACACGCAGGTGCCCGCCGCGCTCGAGGGCAACGCGAGCGATGCCGCTCTCGAGGACGTCGCCGCCGAGGACGGCGACAGCCCAGGGCACATCGCAGGCGTCGAGCAGCTCGAGGTAGGCGTCGAGCGCAGTGCGTGTCGGCCGGAATCCGAAGCCGGAGAGGAAGCCCTCGTCGCCGCCGAAATAGAACTTCACCATCGCGCCCGCCGGTAGGCGCCCCGCCCGCCACCACGCCAGC
>DATFPZ010000230.1:0-13141 GCA_035264545.1 Acidimicrobiia bacterium | reverse complement strand
GTCGACTACGACGCCGACACCGCGGTGGCAGCGTCGGCCGCTTGGGGCCCGGGGAGCCGGCACGGGCACGACGTCCGTTTCGCCGGCATGGACGGGGCCCGGCTCGGCCTGCGCGGACGCTCAGTGGACTGGGCGTGCTCGTCGCACATCATCGAGCACTTCACCTCGCCCGAGCTCCACGTCGCCGAGCTCGCCCGCGTGCTCGACGACTCGGGGACCGCGTTCGTGATCACGCCGAACCGTCCCGCGGACTTCGAGAACCCGTTCCACGTCTACCTCTTCGAGGAGCGCGAGCTCGCCAGCCTGCTCCGGTTGTTCTTCCACGACGTCGAGGTCTGGGGCCTCGAGGGCTCCGACGAGCTCAAAGCCGACTTCGCGGCGCGCCGCGCCCGCGGCGAGAAGATCCTCAAGCTCGACGTCCTGCGCCTGCGGCACCGCATGCCGCGCCGCTGGTACGTCTGGTCGTACGAGCGCGCGCTGCCGCTCGTCTATCGGGCGATCGGCAGCCGTGGCTCGGGGATCGGCTCGGGCCTCGACGAGACAAACTTCTTCATGACCCGGGAGATCGTCGACACGACGCCCGGGCTCTTCGCCGTCGCGCGCAACCCCCGGCGCTGATTTCCGCCCGGTTTCGGGCTTCCGTGAATCCACGTCGCTTTCAGGCAGTTTGCCCTAGGCTGGGTGGTCCGTCAGGTCACGGGGTCGGGGGAAACCGTGGAAGGGCAAGGCGGCATTCGCTACCAGCCGGCGCTCGACGGCTTGCGCGCCTTCGCGGTGGCCGCGGTCATCGCCTACCACTTCGGCGCCGGGTGGGCGACAGGCGGGTTCCTCGGCGTCGACGCCTTCTTCGTCCTGTCGGGCTACCTCATCACGACCTTGCTGCTGACCGAGTGGGGCCGCAGCGGCCGCATCAGCCTGCCCGGGTTCTGGGCCCGACGGGCGCGCCGCCTGCTCCCGGCGTTGCTCGTCGTGCTCGGCGCCGTCGCGTTGTACGCGGCGGTGCTGGCGCCCGCGTCGCAGCTCGCGACGCTGCGCTCCGACGGGATCTCGAGCCTGTTCTATTTCGCCAACTGGCACTTCGTGCTCAGCGGCCAGTCGTACTTCGACGTCTTCACGTTGCCGTCGCCGATGCGACACCTCTGGTCGCTGGCGATCGAAGAGCAGTTCTACCTGGTGTGGCCGTTGGTCGTGCTCGTGTGCCTGCGCGTCGGTCGTGGCTCGCGCAAGGTGCTCGCCGGCGTCTGCGTGACCGGCATCGCGGCGTCGGTGGCGGTCATGGCGATGGTGTACGAGCCGGTCGATCCGTCGCGGGCCTACTACGGCACCGACGCCCGCGCGCACACCCTGCTCGTCGGGGCCGTGCTCGCACTCGTGCTCACCCGGCGGCGACCCGAGCGTCGTAGCAGCGTCATCGCCCTGCACACGGCCGGCGTTGTCGCCGCCGCGGCGTGCGTCTGGGCGTGGGTGACTGTCAGCGACCAGGGATCCGAGCTGTACCACGGCGGATCGTTCGTGTTCGCGATCGCGATCGCCTTCGTCATCGCGTCGGCGGTGCAGCCCACTCGGCGATCCATCTGGTCGCCCCTGCTCGCGGTGCTCTCGCTCGGCGTCCTGCGCTGGGTCGGCCTCATCTCCTACGGGCTGTATCTCTGGCATTGGCCCGCGACGGTCGTGCTCACCGAGACGCGGACGGGCTTGTCGGGCGCGGCTCTCGCGGCGCTGCGGCTCGCGGTGACGGTCGGGGCGGCGACGCTGTCCTTCTATCTCGTCGAGCAGCCCATCCGGCGCGGCGCGCTGCGGGGCTGGAGGGGACGGGTGGCGGTGCCGACCGGGTTCGCGACAGCAGGGTTCGTCCTCGTGGTCGCCACGGTCGGTGCGACCGCGGGCACACCGCTGGGACAGGTCCAGGCGGGCCAGAAGCTGACCGTGACGCCGCCGCCGACAGCCGCGCAGAGCGGCTCGGCGTCCGGTCGGCGTGTCGCCGCGCCTGAACAGGCGCGCATCGTGCTCGTCGGCGATTCGGTTCCCTACACGCTGCTCCCGGGCCTCCAACCGCTGGCAGCAGAGCGCGGGGTCAAAGTCGATACCGCACTGGTCGCCGGCTGTGGCGTCGTCGGCGGCGTCGCCACCTATTACGACGGAACAGTCCCTGCACACGCGCGCGGATGCGAAAGGCTCGTCGACGACTACGAGCGCAGCACGCTGGACCGCGATCATCCCGACATCGTCGTCTGGATGAGCACCTGGGAGGTCAACGACCGGGTCGTGCAGGGTGAGCGCATCCGGTTCGGTGACCCGGCATGGGACGGGATGATGCTCGAGAAGATCGACGAGGCTGCTCGCCGCCTCACGTCGAGCGGCGCACACCTCGTGATCATGACGATGGCGCCCCGCGCTCCCAACGAGCTCGTCCCGCCGTCGGACGCCGCCGAGACATCCCGCTACCTCCGTCTGAACGAGCTGTACACGCAGTACGCGCGCGCCCACACCGACACCGTCTCCGTCGTCGACTTCGCCGGCGCGGTGTGCCCAGGCGGACCTCCGTGCCCACGCACCGTCGACGGCATCGAGCCCCGCCCGCTCGACGGACTCCACTTCACACCGGAGACCGCGCGCTGGGGATCACAATGGCTGCTCGACGCCGTCCTCGCCTGCCGGCCGGCGACGGCGGGGTCGCTTTGCCCCGAGCCGCAATTCACCGGAAAGGGAGGCTACGCGGCCCGCAAGTAGCATCGCCCGCCATGACTGACGCCGCCGTCGGCGGCCTCGAGAGCGCAGCCGAGCCACGAGGTCCGAAGCGGATCACGTTCCCGTGCTTCGACGGGTTCCGCGCCCTGGCCGCGCTCGTCGTCCTCGTCACCCACGTGGCGTTCCTCAGCGGCTTCAACGGCCGCTCGCGACTCGGCGCGTTCACCGCCCGGATGGACGTCGGCGTCGCGGTCTTCTTCATGATCTCGGGCTTCCTCCTGTACCGGCCGTTCGTGGCGGCCCGCCTCGCGGACTCTCCCGGCCCGCGCGCCGTCGCCTACTTCTGGCGCCGCGGCCTGCGAATCCTCCCCGCCTACTGGGTCGCGCTGACGATCACGGTCTTCGCACTCCACGTGCCCAAGGAGCTGCCGTCGGTCGGGGACCTCTTCCTCTTCTACGGCCTCTTCCACCTGTACAGCCTCGGCAACGTGATCGGCCCGATCCTGTCGTCGTACACGCTCGTCACCGAGATCTCGTTCTACGTGTTCCTCCCTCTCTATGCGTTCGCCATCAACCGCTGGGCTCGCGGCGAGCCAAAGCGACTGATGCGGATCGACCTCGCGGTCCTGGGATGCCTGATCGTGGCGGGAATCGCGTACCGGTGGGCCGTTCGTAGCCGGTTCGACGGCCAGCGCGCGTTCCAGCTGCTGAACATCCTGCCCGGTTGGGTCGACGTGTTCGCCGTCGGCATGGCGCTCGCGGTGGTCAGCGTGTGGCTGGGGGGCCGCCGCGAGCCGACCGTGTTCCGGCGCCGGATCTTCCCCGCCGTCTCGTGGACGCTCGCCGCCGCCGCGTTCGTCGGAATCTCGCTCTGGATGGGGCGGCCGGGTCGCATCGACACGCTCGGCCAGGACATGGGCGTGCACTACTTCTACCTGGCCGTGAGCCTGTTCTTCCTGCTGCCGGGGATCTTCGGTCCCCAGCGCGCCGGCGTGATCCGGCACGTGCTCGAAAACCGGGTCGTGCAGCTGCTCGGCTTGATCTCTTACGGCCTGTACCTCTGGAACGAGACGCTGCTCGAGAAGTACGTCGAGTGGACCGACAGCACGCCGTTCAACACGTCGTTCCTCAGGATGCTCGGCGTCGTCTTCGTCGCGACGGTGCTGGTGGCGACGGTGAGCTACGTCGTGGTCGAGAAGCCGGCGCTGTCCCTCAAGGGACGGGTGTCGTTCCGCCGTCCGGCTCCGACACCAGCCGGTTGACGCGCACCCGGACCCGCTCGTTCCTGATCGCACTGCTTGCGATCGCGGTGGTAGCGCTGGTCGTGCGCGTCGGATTCGTGCTCATCGTCGACCCGAAGCTGCCCGATCCCGGCGACGCCACCGCGTACCACCTGCTTGCGAACAACCTGGCCGACGGGCGCGGCTACATCCGCCCCTTCGACTTCCGGATCCTGCACGTCGCCCGATCGACCGCCGAGTACCCGCCGCTCTTCCCGGCGCTACTCGCGGTGCCGTCCTTCCTCGGGGCCAAGAGCGTCGACGCACAACGACTACTGCTCTGCTTCGTGGGAACCGGCACCGTCGTGCTCGTCGGCTTTCTCGGCCGCCGCGTGGGTGGGCCGCTGGTCGGCGTCCTCGCCGCAGCGATCGCCGCCATCTATCCGATGCTGTTCCTGGGCGAAGCAGTGCTCATGGCGGAGTCCGTCTACGTCCTGCTCGTGACGGCGGCGCTGCTGCTGGCGTACCGCGCCGCCGACGCCCCCAGCCCCCTGCGATTCGCTGCGCTCGGTCTCGTCATCGGGCTCAGCGCGCTCACACGCGCCGAGGGTCTGTTCTTCGCGATCGTCCTCGTGATTCCGCTCGCGATCAGTCTGCGATCGCTCGCGGCGAAGCGCCGCTCGGTGCTGGCAGTCACGGCGATCGGGACGGCGATCCTCGTCGTCGTGCCCTGGACGGTCCGCAACGCGGTGCGGCTCCACGCGTTCGTACCGATCTCGAACAACATCGGCACCGCCGTCGACGGCGCCAACTGCGACCTCACGTACTCCGGCTCACAAATCGGGTTGTGGCGGGAGACGTTCTCCCAATTCGGCGAGTCAGCGCGTCGCCGGCCCCAGGCGCAAGCGTGCTTCGAAGGCTTCGACATCCAGCGGCGCGACTTCGAGGAAGCCGCGGTCGCGAACAAGCATCGCGGCGACGGGATCACGTACGCCCGCGGCCACCTGTCGCGGGTCCCGCTCGTCGTCGGCGTCCGCGAGCTGCGCACGTGGGGGCTGTACGCACCCCGCCAGCAGATCGACTTCGAGTCACTCGAGGGCCGCCCCAAGCGCTGGCAGGCCGTCGGCACGGTGATGTACTGGGTGCTCCTCCCCGTCGCCGTGGCGGGCGCCGTCCTCTTGCTCCGGCGCCGGGCCCGGGTGTGGCCGCTACTGTCCACCGCGGTCGTCGTCGCCCTCACGACCGCGCTCATCTACGGACAACAGCGATTCAGGATCGCCGACGAGCCGTCGCTGGTCGTCCTGGCCGCGGTGAGCGTGGTCGCCGTCGTCGGCCATCGCCGCCGCCGACCTACGGAGAGAACGTGAAGCTCAGCCGCCGGGCATCGCTGTGGATCAACGAGGCCCTCGACCGCTATCTGCCGCCGTCGATACGCGACTCTCGGCTGTTCGGCAACCTCGCCCGGCGGATGTACCGCGACCTCAGCATCGACATCGTCGAGCTGAAGGACAAAGCCTTCTACCTCTCCCGCGCCGACTTCGCCGCCTTCTACCAGAGCCTCCGCTCGCGCTTCGATCAGGGCGCCACCGACCTCACCCCCGAGTCGCTCGACGGGGTGCTGCGCGCCGTACGTGGAAAGAGCGTGCTCGACGTCGCGTGCGGGCTCGGCTACGTGTGCGAGCGCCTGGCGCCCGACCACGACGTCGTCGGCTGCGATGTCGCCGTCTCGGCGGGCCGGCGCGGAACGCATCCCAACGTGCGGTGGTGCGACGGGAACGTCGAGGAGCTCCCCTTCCATGACGAGGCGTTCGACACCGTGGTCTCCACGCACACCCTCGAGCACGTGCAGCACTTCGGGGTCGCGCTCGACGAGCTTCGACGCGTGGCCCGGCAGCGGATCGTCGTGGTCGTCCCCCATCAGCGCCCATACCGAGCCACGTTCAATCCGCACATCCACTTCTTCCCGTACAAGTTCTCGCTTCTTGCCTGGACGGGCACGGACCATCCGCACACGCTCGATCTCGTCGGCGGTGACTGGCTCTACGTGGAGGACGTCGTCCCGAAGGTCGCGCGCCACTCGCCATAGCATGGATGCTCGGTGACCCGCATCCTGATCATCGTGCCCGCGCTCAACGAGGAGGAGAGCCTCCCCGCGACGCTCAAGGAGCTGCGGGAAGTGGTCGACGACCACGACGTGCTCGTGATCGACGACGGATCGACGGACGCGACCGCGGAGGTCGCGCGCCGCGCCGGCGCCGTGGCCGCCCAGCTGCCGTTCACGCTCGGCGTCGGCGGCGCCGTCCGCGTGGGTCTGCAGTACGCGCAGCGAAATGGCTACGACCGTGCGGTCGTGATCGACGCCGACGGTCAACACGACCCGGTCGGCATCACCGCCCTCCTCGACGCGCTGGACCACGGAGCCGACATGGCCGTGGGCAGCCGCTTCGCGGCCGGCACCACCGCGTATCCCGTCGGGCGGGTTCGGCGTCAGGCCATGCGGTTCCTGGGCGCGATCGTGCGGGCGATCACCGGCCAGCGGTTCTCGGACGTCACCTCGGGTTTTCGCGCCTTCGACCGACCGGTGATCGAGCTCCTGGCGCGTGACTACCCCGTCGAGTACCTCGCCGACACGGTCGAGGCCCTCCTGATCGTCCGCTACGCGGGGTTCCGCGTCGACGAGGTGCCGATCAGCATGCGCCCCCGGGCCGCGGGCGTGCCGTCGACGCGCCGGGTCAAGCTGGTCATCAACTACCTGCGGCTCCTCATCGGCATTCTCGGCTCGGCGTCCCGCCGGGCCCGACTCCGAAAGGACGAACCATGATCGACCTGCCCAGAGGGTCGCTCAGCGGCCAGGCCCACGTCCTGGTCATCGTCGCCACCGCGATCATCGCGTTGTTCATCTTCCGCCTCGTGCGGGCGCGCCAGCTCCGGAGCAAGTACGCGCTTCTCTGGCTCGTCATCGGGGTGATGCTCCTGCCCTTGGCCGTGGTGCCCGGCGTGCTCAACACCGTCTCCGAGTGGCTCGGCGTCTTGTACTCCCCGACCATCTTTCTGTTGCTCGCAGTCGGGTTCCTGTTCCTGGTCGTCGTGCACTACTCGTGGGAGCTCTCGCGGCTCGAGAACCGGACGCGCACGCTCGCCGAGGAGCTGGCACTGCTGCGAACGCGCCTCGAAGGCAGCGCACCCGCCGTCAGCGCAGCCCCTGACGCGGACTAGCGAGGCGCGGCGGCGGTCGGGACGCCGGTGACCGAGGGCACTGCCGGCTCCTCGGCCGGAGTCACCGGACCGACCGCTCGTCGCAGCAGCCCGCGGAGCGCCACGATCGCGACCGCGTACGCCACCAGCGCGAGGAACAGCACGACCCGGAAGCCGAAGGTCATGGCCAGGATCGTCGAAAGCACGGCCCCGACCACCGATGCGAAGCCGTTCACCGCCCACCCCCACGCCACGTACTCGCGCGGGAACCGTGTGAGAGCCGCGACCGCACCGAGGCCGAGCGGCATGAAGAAGCCCAAGCACACGCCGAGCGGCGCGAGCACGATGAAGGCGAACGCGAGACGGCCGGCGAGGGGCCAACCCAGGAGCGCGTCGGTCGCGGCCGGCAACCCGAACTGGTAGAAGACCGTGAGCAGTGCGATGGCCGCGAACAGCATCCCGACGGCCCGTCCGGGTCGACCGGCCCACCGCGTACTGAGGAAGGCGCCGACACCCGTGAAGATGAGAATCGACGCCAAGGTGACGGTCAGCGAGTACGTCGGGTACCCGAGAAACAACGTCAGTCGTTGGATGAGGGTGATCTCGAAGAAGATGAAGCCCAATCCGATGGACGCGAAGTAGAGCGCGGACCTCGGTTTCCGCGGGAAGCTCGCCCAGATCGACCGCACGGCGACGAACGGAAGCAGGAGGAAGACCGCCGCGAGCACGACCGCGACCGCAAGGAGCAGGAGCAGAACCCGCTCCCCCAGCGCGATCTCCGCGTCGCCACGACGAATCGGATCCGTGAAGTTGCCGATGACGTCGTCGTACGGCGTGAAGTGCCAGAAGAACGGCGCGTCGTCGGTGACGGGCCGCACGTCGTAGCGGTACGAGTCGTACCAGGACCCCAGCTTGGAGCTCGGGATCGTGGCGAGGTCGCTCACCGACTCACCCTTGACCGAGTGGCCGGGCGCGTACCGAAGCTTCGCTCCCGGGACGGCGCCGAGACCTGCGACCACACGATCGACCTGAGCGGCGGTGAACGGGGTCTCCTTCACGAGCACCGTGGAGAGCGCGGACGCGCCTTCGGTGGTCGTCGTCACGACGAGCATGTGTCGGGACGGGTCGGTGACACCGCGCTCGGCGAGCGCGTCCCGGGCGGTGGCCACGTACCGGGTCGTTCGATTCGGCCTGGCGTCGTAGTCGAACTCGCCGAACTGGGCCGCGAGGATCCCGCCCCGCTGCAAGTGGTCGAAGCTGTCGGCGATGGCTTCGCGCGTGTACAGGTAGCTCTCGGACAAGACGCTCGCGCCCGAGGTCGCGGCGTTCGTCGCCGAGTAGCTGTCCGGCGCCGGATACCAGATGAGGCCGTACTTTCGGTCGCTCCGGGCGAGATATCCGCGCCCCTCGTCCGTCACGTAATTGACCCGGGGGTTGTCGGTGAAGTGGCCGTCGTAGTCGGCGAACTTCTCGGTGACGAACCTGTAGGTGACGGGGTTCAGCTCGACGGCGTCGATGTGAGCGGCGTCGAAGTACAGGGATGCGAGCACCTCGTTCCCGCCGGCCGCTCCGATGATCAACACATTGCCTGGATCGGTTCCCGTCGCCTCGAAGGGGAACGAACGCGGGTCGCTGTCGAAGCGCGTCAGGCTGGCCGGATTGCCGTCGAAGCGGTAGATGGCGGAGCCGAGCAAGCCGTCGTGAATGAGCGTGAGCGCGTTCGGCACGGCGGCAACGGCGTCCACCCGGAACACCGCGCTCCAGTCCCACGCGTGACCGGAATCGCGCAGGTCGGCCTTGCTCTCGTCGGTGCGCTGGTACGGAAGGACGCTGGGCGCGACGACCGCGACGGCCAGCAGTACCGCCATCACCGCTCCGACCGGCGCGACGCGTGACCGCCGACGGGCGGCGATCCGCACACCGGCGAGCGCCATGATCAACCCTGCGAGCACAATCGTCGCCGGCGGCCCGATGGAGCCGAGCAGCCAGACGACCACCGCGCACGCCAATCCCGCGCCGAGCAGGTCGGCGAAGTACAGGCGCCCGACCTCGTCCGATCTCCGACCGAACAGGGTTGCGAGCACCACGCCGATCGCGATGAACGACGCGAACAGCACCAGGCAGATCAGCACCAGGCGCGACAGGCTGCTGAGCGAGTCGAAAGTGCCGTAGTCCCACAGCGTGAGGCTGTCGGTGCGGGTCACCGCCACGATCAGATACCCGACACCGACGCTCGCCGCGCCCAGCAGCAGGCTCCACATCAGAATCGCGTCGGTCGAGGCGCGCCGCATCCGGCGTGAGATCGCGACGAGGACGCCACCAGCGCCGATGCCCAGCAGCGCCAAACCGATGACGAGGTACGTGTAGTAGTAGAAGAGCTTGAACGAGATGATCCGCGTGTAGCTGACCTCGAGCAGCAGGCCCGCGAAGCTGATCAGGAAGATCTCGATGTGGTAGCCGCGGCGAGGCGTGTCGGCCTGAGCCGGCGCGGTGCTCTCAGCCATGGAGGCGCCACGGTAGCAGTGGGCTGTACGGACACTCGGTCCCCGCGCACGCGAAAACAGGCAGCGACCCGAGGGGCGCCGGCCCCAGTCGGGTCACTACCGTGCCTGCCGTGACGACCCGAACCTTTCGGCGCGGCTTGTTCGCGGCCGCACTCCTTGGACTGGCCGTTCGCGCCGCCTACATCCTCATCGTTCGTCACGACGTCCTGCCCGGCGGCGACGCGTTCTTCTACCACTTCGGCGCGCGTCTGCTCGTCGAAGGACACGGCTTCATCGAGCCGACGCCGTTCATCAACGGGATCGTCGAGCAGAGCGCCAGCCACCCGCCGCTGTACCTCCTCTACCTCGCGATCCCCAGCTCGGTCGGCCTCGACGGGCCCCTCTCACACATGCTGTGGACGAGCCTGATCGGGGTCGGATCGGTCGTGCTGGTCGGGCTGACGGGCCGCGAGGTCGCCGGGCCGCGCGCAGGGCTCGTCGCCGCGGCCGTCGCGGCGGTCTATCCCAACATGTGGATCTTCGACGGCTTCCTCGTCTCCGAGACGATGGCGATCTTCACGACGATCCTTTCGGTCTATCTCGCCGTCCGGTTCCTGCGATCGCCGTCGTTCTGGCGCGCCGCCGGTCTCGGGCTCGCCTGCGGGATCGCCGCGCTCTCGCGCGCCGAGCTCGTTCTGCTCCTTCCTCTGCTCGTGCTCCCATGCATCTTGTTCACGCGTCGAACGGACGAGACGCAGAAACTCAAGGCGTTGGTTGCTGCAGGTGTCGCGGCGGTCGTCGCGATGGGGCCATGGGTCGGGTTCAACCTCGTCCGCTTCGAGCGTCCGGTGTTCCTGTCGACCGGGCTCGAGCCGACCATGCTCGGCGCCAACTGCGACGCCACCTACTACGGGAACCTCACGGGATACTTCACGCCGCAGTGCACGGAAGAGGCGGGACGCGAGTACAAACGCGGCGACGACCAGTCCGAGCGCAACGAGGTTTCCCGCCGGATCGTCTTCGACTACATCAGCGACCACAAATTCCGAGCGCCGGTCGTCGTCCTCTCCCGTTGGGGTCGCATCACGGGCTTGTACCGGCCGTGGAATCAGGTGCGGCTCGACCGTGTCATCGAGGGTCGCGAGGGCTGGGCCGCGCTCGCCTCGCTCTTCAGCTTCTACGCCGTCGCCGCGCTGGCAGTCGCCGGAGGTGTGATCGTTCGACGGCGAAGGAGCGTGCCCGTCTTCCCACTCCTCGTCCCGCCGGTGATCGTGCTCTTCGCGGTCGGCCTCTCACTCGGCAGCAACCGCTACCGCGCGAGTGCCGAAGGCGCGCTCGTGGTCCTGGCCGCGGTCGCGATCGACCGTGCGATCCAGGCGGTGCGTGCCCGCCGCGGCGCGGAGGTCGCGCGTGCCGAGGAGCCGCGCGAGCCCTTTGCTACCGTGCCCCAGCGATGACACCGGCCACGCGCCGCTTCGCTCAAAGGCTCGCGCTCATCACCGCGGTCAGCGTGGTGATCCGCGTCGCGTACGTCGTGATCGAGCGCCGCGACGCCCCCGTGCAGGGCGACGGTCTCTACTACCACTACGGCTCCAACCTGCTCGCGCAGGGCCACGGCTTCATCGTCCCGCTCCAGTACGTGCAGGGGCTCACCCTCCAGGCCGCCGACCACCCGCCCCTGTATCTGTTGTGGCTCGCGTTGCCATCGGTCTTTCGCCTCGAGAGCCCACTCACCCACATGCTGTGGTCGTGCGTACTCGGCACCGCGACCGTCGTGGTCATCGGCCTCCTCGGCCGCGAGGTGGTCGGGCCGCGCGTCGGTCTTCTCGCGGCCGCGCTGGCCGCCCTCTATCCCAACATCTGGTCGCACGACGGCATGCTGCAGTCCGAGACGCTGGCGATCCTGCTCGTCGCCGTCGCGCTGCTGCTCGCGTACCGGTACTGGCGCCGACCGAGCGTGCGCCTGATCGGCGCGCTCGGCCTCGTGTGCGGGCTGGCCGCGCTCACGCGCTCCGAGCTGCTCCTGCTCGTGCCGTTCGTCGTTGTGCCGCTCGTATGGATCACGCGCAGCATCGACGTGCGCCAGAAGCTGAAGTGGCTGGCAGTCTCGGTGGTGGCGACGGCGGTCGTCCTGGCGCCGTGGGTGGGCTACAACCTCACCCGCTTCGAGCACCCCGTCTTCCTGTCGACGGGATACGAGGTCACCCTGCTCACCGCAAGCTGCGACACCACCTGGTACGGCCAGTACACCGGCTACTGGAGCCTGTTCTGCGGCGTGCGGACGCCGCGGCGGGCCGACCAGTCGCAGAAGGCGATCACCTACCGCCGCGCCGCATTCGACTACATCGGTGACAACAAAGCTCGCATCCCGGCCGTGGTCGCCGCCCGTTGGGGTCGCATCACCGGGCTGTTCCGGCCCGCGCAGCAAGCGCGCCTCGACCACGACGTCGAGGGGCGCGAGAGCTGGGTCGCGTGGAGCTCGCTGCTGATGTTCTATCCGATCGCCGCGCTCGCGATCGCCGGCGCGATCGTCCTGCGGCGTCGACGGGTGCTGATCTTCCCGCTCGCCGCCCTGCCCGCGATCGTGTTGATCTCAGTCACGCTGACGTTCGCGACGAACCGCTACCGCGCCATCGCCGAGGGCGCGCTCGTGGTGCTCGCCGCCGTTTCCCTGGACGCCGGCGCTCGGTGGCTGCACGCGCGCCGGACCCGCGTGTCCGCCGCCGCACCCGGCGGCGGCGACGACCGAGCCGGCGCGCGCGTGCTGACGGGCTCATGAGCGCGCAGCTCGCGGGCGAACGCGCCGACACGGAAGCACCCGCGCCTCCCGCCGCGCGGCGGCGACGACGGTTCACGCCCCGACAACGCAACGCGATCGTGTTCGGGATCATCGCGGTCGCCTTTTTGATCCCACTCCGAGGTCTGCTGCGCAGCCAGGGCCCGCCCATGGAAGAGGGGTTCATGCTCGTCTTCCCTGAGCGCCTGCTCAATGGCGACCTCCCCAACCGCGACTTCCTCCACCTGTACGGGCCCGGGAGCCTGTGGGCGCTGGCCGGCGTGTTCAAGGTGTTCGGCACCTCGCTGACCGCCGAGCGTCTCGTCGCGTTGCTCCAGCAGGTCGGTGTGGTCATGGGCGTCTACGCGCTGGCGCGCCACTGGGGCCGGACGGTGGCGCTCCCCTGCGCGTTGATCTCACTGGTCATCATCGTCCCGCCTATCGGCCTCACGGCGCTGGGTTGGGTCGGCGGGGTCGCGCTCGGCCTGCTGGGCCTGGCCGTGGCCTTGGAAGGCAGACGCATCTCCGACCCGCGCCGCGCCGGGCGCTACGTCCTGCTGGGCGGCGTGCTCCTCGGCTTCGCGCTCCTGTACCGGCTCGACCTGATCCTCGCGATCGGCCTCGCGGTACTCGTGATGCTCCGTGGCCTGGACCGGGCGCGCGTGAAGCGTCTGCTCGGCGGCGTCGGCCTCGGCGTGTCGCCGTACATCATCCAGCTCGCCACCGCCGGAGTGGGCGCCACCGTCAGCGGGATGATCCTCGACCCCGTCGTCTACCTC
>DATFPZ010000229.1:0-5180 GCA_035264545.1 Acidimicrobiia bacterium | reverse complement strand
GTCGGGGATGAAGGCACCCGGCGTCGAGATCCCGTTCGAAGACCGCATCCTCGGCGAGCTCGACCCGCCTGGACACACGGCGGTCCGGCGCGTGATGGTCACGGCGCTCACGCCCAAGGTCGTCCACGCCGCCGAGCCGTTCATCCGCGGCACGGCCGAGGGGCTCCTCGACGGGGTGACGGTGCCCGGCCGGGCCGACCTCGTCGAGGCGTTCACCGTTCCGCTGCCCAATCGCATCACTGTCCACCTCCTCGGGTTCCCCGCCAAGGACGCCGACACGATCGCAACATGGGCCGGCGAGCTCATGGTGAGCGAGTTCCCGCGCACGAACCGCACCGAGCGCGGCGAAGGGTTCGCCGGTGCCTTCCCCGAGTTCGCCGGCTACATCGACGAACAGGTCGACCACCGCATCCGTGAGGTGGAGCGGGGCAGGCCGGTGCCCGACGACGTGCTCACCCGGCTCGTGCAGCTCGACGTCGACGGCGAGCGACTGAACCGCAATCAGCTGCGCGCGCTCACCCGCAACCTCATCACCGGCGGACTCACGACGACGAGCCAGCTCCTGGGCAACCTGCTGTACGAGCTCCTGAGCGTGCCCGGGCTCGAGCAAGTCGTCCGGGGGGACGAGGGCGCGCTCGCGAACGCGGTCGAGGAGAGCCTGCGCATCGCACCGCCCGTCCTGTTCGTCGCCCGGGGCTGTGTGGGAGACACGTCCGTCGGCGACTCGCCCGTCGCGGCCGGAGAGCGCGTGATCGTCGGGACCGGGTCTGCCAATCGCGACGAGCTCCTCTTCGAGGACGGGGAAGAGTTCCGGGTCGACCGCCCCAACGCCGACCAGCACCTCACGTTCGGCTACGGGCCGCACGTATGCCCGGGCGCGGCACTGGCGCGCATCGTCGCCCGCATCGGGATCGCCGCGTTCCTGGAGCGGTTCCCGCCCGGCTCCATGCGACTCGCCGCCGACTACGAGTTCGAGAACGTGCCGACGTTCTTCGAGATCGGGCCCCGCCGGCTCCTGGTCGACACCGGGGTCGTATGACGGACGACAGGCGGGCCCGCCCGCTGCAATGCGTCGAGATCGGTGCGGGGCCGACGATCGTGCTGCTCCATGGCTACGGCATGAAACCGGCCACGTACCTGCCGATGGCGCGTCTGCTCGCCGACCGGGCGCGCGTTGTCATTCCCGACGTCTTCGCGCTGCCGGAGCGGTGGACGTTCGAGCACGCGGTCGACTGCCTGGAGCTCACGCTCGACGACCTCGACGTCGAGCAGGTGAGCCTGCTCGGACATTCGTTCGGTGGCGGCCTCGAGCTCGGCCTGGCGTGCCGCTCGCCGGAGCGGATCGTGGAATGCATCTTCAGCGACACACTCGGCATGCACCGTGAGTTCTCGCTCGCACTGGAGGCCGTGCATCCCATCGGGATCGCCCGCATGGCGACGCCCCCGGCAGTGAAGTCGTTCTCGGAGTCCTGGGTGAGGCACCCGATCCAGCTGGCGGCGGCGGCGCTGTGGGCGTTCCGTAGCGACCGCGCGTCCGAGATCGAGACCTGCGCCGCCGTGGGTCTGCCGTGCCACGTGCTGTGGGCCGAGCGCGACACGATCCTGTCCCGGAAAGACGGTCGCGAGTTCGCCCGTCGCCTGCGCGCGACGTTCACCGTGGCGAAGCGGCCGCCCGGGTACGGGCCGATCGACCACGACTGGATGTTCGACGACCCCGAGCTGTTCGTGCAGCACCTGAACGAGCTCGGCCTGCGGGCACTGCCTGCGATGTAGCCAGCCGAGCGACTGCGATCAGCGCACGAGTCGGGGCAGGATCGCCGCCGCCACCACGACGCCGAGGGCCAGCGCGAAGAGCAGCACGCTGAAGTCGACGATGAGATTGCCCGACGTGCCGAGGAGCAGCCGGCGCAGTGCGTTGACCTCGTAGCTCAGCGGGTTGATGACACTGAACGCGCGCAGCCACGCGGGCATCAACTCCACCGGGTACAGCGCATTCGAGCCGAAGAACAACGGCATCGTGATGGCCTGCCCGATGCCCATGAGGCGCTCGCGCGTCATCGCGAGCCCGGCGATGCTCAGCGACAGCGTGGCGAAGAACGCGGAACCGAGCACGACTGCAAGGGCGGCAGCGACGAGCCGGAGCGGGTTGGCGGTGAAGTTCACGCCGAGGATGCGCGCCAGCACCAGGATCACGATCACTTGGGTGAACGCCCGGATCGACGCCGCGAACGCCTTCCCGGTCACGAGCGCGGCCCTCGGCGTCGGGGTCACCAGGAGCTTGGCGAGCACCCCCGCGTCGCGCTCCCAGATGACCTGGATGCCGTAGAAGACGGCCACGAACATCCCGGACTGGGCGAGGATGCCGGGGGTGAGGAAATCGAGATAGTCGATGTTGCCGGTCGGGATGGCGTGAAGGCGGTCGAACGTCTCGCCGAAGATCAGGAGCCACAGCGCGGGCTGGATCGCCCGGGTGACGAGCTCGGTGCGGTCGTGGCGGATCTTCTGGATCTCGGCGAGGCAGAACGTGGCGATGCGACTGCTGATCCACCGCCACGCGGGCGGGCCGGGCGGCAGGGCGACGGCAGCGTCAGCCGAGACGGCGAGCGACTCGCCGCGTGCTACGGACGTCACGGAGCTCTCCTCCTTCCTCGAGCGAATCGCCGGCGAAGTACCTGAACACGTCCTCGAGGGTGGCGTCGGGCCCGAGGCGCGCCTCCAGTTCGGTCGGCGTGCCCATGGCGCGGATGCGGCCCCGGTGCATGAGGGACACGCGATCGCACAGCTCTTCGGCCTCGTCCATGTAGTGGGTGGTGATGAGAACGGTGATGCCGTCCGCCTGCAGCGACCGCAGGCGGTCCCACACCGTGTCGCGGCCCACCGGGTCGAGCCCGATCGTCGGCTCGTCAAGGATCAGCACTCGGGGCCGGTTGACCAGTGCTTGCGCGAGCTCGAGGCGTCGCACCATGCCCCCGGAGAACGTCGACGCGAGACGGTCGGCGGCGTCGTCCAGGTTCATGACGTGGAGCACCTCGGCGACCCGGTCGGCGCGCTCGCGACGCGGCACGTCGAAGAGCCGGGCGAACATCGAGACGTTCTCGCGTCCGGTCAGCTGGCCGTCCGCCGAAAGCTGCTGGGGCACGTAACCGACGAGGCGACGCGCCTGCAACGGAGACTGCGACACGTCGAGACCGAAGATCCGAGCTGCCCCTTCGACGACGGGCAGGAGCGTGGTGAGGATGCGGATCGTCGTCGTCTTGCCGGCGCCGTTGGGGCCGAGGAGCCCGAACATCTCGCCCGTCCGCACCTCGAAGTCGACGCCGTCGACCGCTACCTGATCTCCGAAGCGGTAGCGCAGCCCCGAGCACTCGATCGCGGGCGCGGGAGTGGGCGGCGGCGGCGCGCTCACTCGATGTGCTCCAGCTGCCACGTGAGTCGTTCGAGCGCGGGGATGGCGCGGGCGATCGCCTCGCGGTCGACGGGCTCGAGATCTCGGAGCGCAGCGCCGATCACCTGGGACCGGCGGTCACGCCACGCCGCGCGCCTCTTGGCCGCCGCCGGCGTCACCTGCAGGCGCGCGGCACGGCCGTCCTGCTCGTCACGGCTGCGCGTGAGCAGGCCCGCGTCCGTGAGGCTGCCGACGAGCGTGCTGACGGTGTTGGGCGCGAGCCGGAGGTGCTCCGCGGCTTCGCGCACGCCGATTCCGGGGTAGTCGAGCACGGTGCGGAGCAACTCGACCTGCGACGGCGACAACGGCGAGAAGGGCCAGTCACCGCGGATCGATCGGCGAGTGACGCGCCGCAGGTCGCTGACCGCCTTGGCGAGGCGGTCGGCGTCCTCGTTGGTTGTCGAAGGCGCTACGTCCGTCCGGGCCACGCCGGCAGTATACCTCTGAGACAGAGGTATCTGTTGCGCCGGCTCAGTTGGCGGCGTTCTCGGCGCCCCGGGCGAAGGCCTCGGCGAGCTCGTGCTCCTCGGGCGGCTCGTCCGCCCGTGCCGGGAGGAAGCGGGCGGCGACGAACACGGCACCGAGCACGACGGCGACCGCGCACAGATAGGTGATCCGCATCGACGACAGGAACGCGCCCTGCGCGACGTCGCGCAGTTGCGTCGCGGCTCCGGGTGGCAGGTGCTTCGCAACCTGCAGGGACGTGCCGATCGAATCGCGCGCCGAATGGGCGACACCGGTCGGGAGACCACGGGCAGCATCGAACGTGGCGTGGTACTGGGCAGCGAAGATGCTGCCGAGGACGGCCACGCCCAGCGCGCCGCCGGTCTGACGGGTGGTGTCGTTCACGGCGGACCCGACGCCGGCCCGGCCCGGTGGAAGCGAGCCCATGATCGACTCCGTGACCGGCGCGGCCGTGAGCCCCATGCCGATCCCGTAGAAAAGCCGGATGCCGAAGCCGAGCGCGAACGACGACATGATCGTGTCGGAGCCGTAGCACGCCATCGCGGCCGCCACGACGAGCAGCCCGGACACCACGACCCGCTTCGTGCCGAAACGGTGGACGAACCGCGGCGCGACCGGGGAGCCGAGCATGAGCCCGAGCGCCACCGGCGTCAGCATGAGGCCCGACTCGAGCGGGCTGTAGCCGAGGATGAACTGGAAGTACTGGGTGAGCAGGAAGGTCGATGCGAAAAGCGCGAAGTAGGTGAGCGTGATCGTCGCCGACGCGGCGGAGAACCGCGGGTTGCGGAAAAAGCGCACGTCGAGCATCGGACGTGGTGTGTGCGCCTCCCACGCCGCGAACAAACCGATGAACACGAGCCCGATCACGAAGCCGCCGACCACGTCCGGGGCGACCCAGCCGTGGGTCGGCGCCTCGATGATGGCGAACAGCAGCGCCACGAGCCCGACGATCGACAGCACTGCGCCGACGGGATCGAGCGGACTCTCCTCGGGGGCACTCGTGTTCGGGACGAGCCACCGCGCCAAGACGAACGTGATTGCGCACACCGGCACGTTGACGAAGAACACCGAGCCCCAGCCGAGATGCTCGACGAGCAGCCCGCCGATGACGGGGCCGATCGCGATCCCAATGCCGGCGACGCCGGCCCACACGCCGATAGCGCGAGCGCGCTCGGCGGGATCGCGGAACGTGTTGGTGAGGATCGACAGCGTCGTCGGGAAGATGAACGCCCCGCCGACGCCCATGAGCGCCCGGGCCGCGATGAGCGTG
>DATFPZ010000228.1:0-2759 GCA_035264545.1 Acidimicrobiia bacterium | reverse complement strand
TCTCGCCGTCGGCCACGTGGAGCAGCGTCGGGACCGTCTCGAGCTCGAGCGCGAACGACACCTCGAGGTCGGTGTCGTCGACGACTTTCACGCCTTCCGGGAACGTCGGGTCGTCCTGCGAGTAGACGGTGAGGGGGAGCGCGCCGTCGGCGACGTCGGCGAGCACCGGTGCGACGAGCCGGCAGGTGGGGCAGTCGCGCTTGACGATCGCCACCAACCCGTCAGGGACTGCCGCCACGGTCATGCCCGCTCGATGAGGTAGTCGATTGCGCGTGTGAGGACGGCCAGGTCGTCGGGCTCGATGTTGGGGAACATCGCGATGCGCAACTGGTTGCGACCCAGCTTCCGGTACGACTCCGTGTCGACGATCCCGTTCGCCCGCAGCTGGGCCGCGAGCCAGCCGGCATCGACGGGCGCTTCGAAGTCGATCGTCGCCGTGACACGGCTGCGTTCGTCCGGCTTGGCGACGAACGGACTCGCGTGCGCGTGGGCTTCTGCCCACCCGTACACGATCTCGGCCGAGCGGTCGCAGCGTGACGCGGCCCACTCGAGCCCCCCGTTGCCGAGCAGCCAGTCGAGCTGGTCGGCGACGAGGAACAGCGTCGCCAGCGCGGGCGTGTTGTAGGTCTGGTCGAGCCGGGAGTTCTCGAGCGCGATCGCGAGGCTGAGCGACGGAGGGATCCATCGGTCCGACGCCGCGATGCGCTCGATGCGCTCGATCGCAGCCGGAGAGCAGCACGCGAGCCAGAGCCCCCCTTCGCCGCCGAGGACCTTCTGGGGCGCGAAGTAGTACGCGTCGAACTCCTTCGGGTCGACGCGCAGCCCGCCGGCGGCCGACGTGGCATCGACGAGCACAAGCCCGTAGGCAGCGTCGACGCCGTCGGGCCGTTGTATCTCGGTCATGACGCCCGTGGACGTCTCGTTGTGCGGATACGCGTACGCATCGACGTCGGGATAGCCGCGCACCTCGGGATGCGTCCCGGGCGCCGACTCGACCACGCGCGGGTCTTCGAGGTGGGGGACACCCGTGGCCGCGGCCGCGAACTTGGCCGAGAACTCGCCGAAGCTGAGGTGCTCGCTGCGCCGTTCGATGAGCCCGAAGACTGCCGCGTCCCAGAACACCGTCGTGCCGCCGACGCCGAGGAGGACCTCGTAACCGTCGGGGAGTTGCAGCAGGTCGGCGACGCCGGTGCGGATGCGCCGCACGACCGACTTCACGCCCTCGCGGCGGTGGCTCGTGCCGAGGTACGTCGGCGCCGCGTCCGCCAGCGCGGCGACGGCCTCGTTGCGGATCTTCGACGGACCGGATCCGAAGCGGCCGTCGGACGGCCGCAGCTCGGGCGGGAGCCGGATCGCTTCGCCGTCCTCGGGTGCCGCCACGACGCCCACCGTACCGAGGGGTGCGGCTTCCTGACGTTTCGATTGAGCGCATCGGCTACGACAGACCGGTAGTAGCGTGTGTGGGCGATGGCGAGCGAAACCGGCGCCGTGTTCGGCCCGCTCGAGGCCGAGGTGATGGAGGCTCTGTGGTCGGCGGGGGAGCCGTTGAGCGTGCGCCGCGTGCTCGATGTCCTGAACAAACGTCGTCGCCAACCGCTTGCCTACACGACGGTGATGACGGTGCTGACGCGCCTGGCCGAGAAGCAGCTGTTGCGCCGGACCGCGGCTGGTCGGGCGTTCGTCTACGAGCCACGCGTGTCGAATGAAGCCGCGGCCGCCGTTCGAGGCGTGGTTCGCAACTTCGGTTCGGCTGCCGTGGCGCAATTCGTAGAGGAGGCGAGTGCGGATCCGGCGCTGTTGAAGCGACTCGAACGCGTCCTGAAGGATCGCTCGTGAACTCGGATCACCGAGCCTTCTCGAAGATCCTGACCCTGTCCGCGGTTGCCGCGATCGGGACCGGCATCTTCGCTTGCTGTCTCATCGGCGTGGTTGTGTACCGGACGGTGACCGAAGGCGCCTCGACCGTGTGGGAGGCGAGAACGCTTCCGGTGCTCGTGCTGTTCGGGTTGGTCGCAGTCGGGCTTGCCCGAGCGGCGTCGGTCGTTCGTGAGCAAGCTCGGGCGACGCGCGAGCTCGGCCAGCACGTCCATGCGTTGTCTCGTCGGCTCCCCGCTTCGCTGCTCGATGACGTGCGCGCGGCCGGACTGGACGGCCGGGTGCAGCTTGTCGAGGCTTCGGAGCCGTTCAGCTTCACCTATGGCGTGCGTGCAGCACGCGTCGTCATCAGTGAGGGGCTCGTCACAGGGTTATCGGCCGATGAGCTCGGCGCTGTACTCGAGCACGAGCGGTATCACCTGCGGAATGCCGATCCGGTCAAAGCCGGCGTCGCGCTCGCCATGTCGCGCATGTTCTTCTACCTCCCCGTCCTGCATGATCTCCGCGAGCACTACATCGTGGGGCGGGAGCTGGTGGCGGACCGGCGAGCGATTCGCGTCCACGGCGCACGCTCGCTCGCGGGTGCGCTGCAGAAGGCCCTGCAAGGGCCGGCGTGGTTCGAGACCGGCGTGGCAGCTGCGATTGGCGGTACGGACGGGCTGGAAGCCCGGGTTACCCAGCTCGAAAGCGGCGACGAGCCGTCGCCCGACCCACCGTCCCGAGCCGCCGTGGGCGTCACAATGGGCGCCGGGACGGTGCTCGCCGGCTCCCTCGTGGGGTCGCTCATTGCCTTCGGACCCGTCATGGCCAGGCTCTGCGGAGCTTGACAGCTACTACACGGCCATAGTATCAACTACGAGGTCGTAGTAGAGGACCGACGTGTC
>DATFPZ010000227.1:0-2003 GCA_035264545.1 Acidimicrobiia bacterium | reverse complement strand
CCCCCGCGCCCGTCGCCGAGCCCGCCGAGCCCGAGGTCGCCCCGCCTCCGCCGCATCGCGTCGTGCGTTCCACCGGCGGGCTGCCCGAGCCGGCCCCGCTCGCGCCTCGCCCCGCGCCCGCGCGCGAGCCCGCTGCCGCCCCGGGTGAACGTCGCGAGGAAGCTCCCGCAGCCGCCAGCGACGCGGCCGCTCCGCCGGCGCCGCCTGCTGCGCCGCGCAGTCCTTCGGGCCGTCCGATCCCGCCCCCGCCCGGCGGGCGTCCGATCCCGCCGCCGCCCGGTCAGCGCCCGGTCTCGCCTTCGGGCCCGCCCCGTACTGGCGCGCCCCGTACCGGTGGCGCCCCGTCCGGCGCGCCTCGCGGTGGTCCCGGCGGCGGGCGCGGCGGTGGCTTCCCCCGCGGTGGTCCCGGTGGTCCTCCAGGTGGTGGTCCGCCCGGTGGTCGAGGCGGCTACCAGGGTCGGGGCCGGCCGGGTCCGCAGGGTCAGCGGCCGCGACGCAAGAAGCGTCGTCGCCGCAACTTCGAGGACCTCGGTCCCGCCGAGCATCCGCAGCTGACGCCGACCGACGCGCCCGTCCCCGAGGGCGAGATCGTGGTGCCGCGCGGCATCACGATCCAGGAGCTCGCGCCCAAGCTGAACCGGACGGCGGCTGACCTGGTGCGGGTGCTGTTCGACGCGGGCGAGATGGTCACCGGCACGCAGTCGCTGGCCGACGAGATGATCGAGCTCATCGGCGAGACCCTCGGCGCCGAGGTGCTGCTGGTCGAGCCGGGCCAGGAGGAGGAGCTCGAGCTCCGGGCGCTGCTGGGCGACGACGACGAGGAGGAAGAGGACGAGAGCCTGCTCGAGCCGCGCGCGCCGGTTGTGACCGTCATGGGCCACGTCGACCACGGGAAGACCACGCTGCTCGACCGGATCCGCGAGGCGCACGTCGTCGACAGCGAAGCGGGTGGGATCACCCAGCACATCGGCGCGTACCAGGTCGTGAAGAGCGACCGGCAGATCACGTTCATCGACACGCCCGGTCACGAGGCGTTCACGGCGATGCGCGCCCGCGGCGCCCAGGCGACCGACATCGCGGTGCTCGTCGTCGCGGCCGACGACGGCGTCATGCCCCAGACCGTCGAGGCCATCAGTCACGCCAAGGCGGCCGAGGTGCCGGTCATCGTCGCGATCACCAAGGTCGACAAGGGCGACGCCGATCCACAGCGCGCCCGCCAGCAGCTCGTCGAGCAGGAGCTCGTACCCGAGGAGTGGGGCGGCGACACGCTCGTCGTCGAGGTGTCCGGCACTGAAGGGACAGGGGTCCCCGAGCTGCTCGACGCCATCCTGCTGGTGGCCGACGTCCAGGACCCGCCGCTCATGGCGAACCCGAAGGCGCCGGCGCGAGCGTTCGTGCTCGAGGCCAACCTCGATCCCGGCCGTGGCCCGGTGGCGTCGGTGCTCGTGGAGCGCGGCATCCTGCACGTCAGCGACCCCGTGGTCGCCGGCGGCGGCTGGGGCAAGGTGCGGGCATTGTTCGACGAGAACGGCAAGCAAGCCGCCGACGCCGGCCCGTCCATGCCGGTCGAGGTGCTCGGTCTCGACGACGTTCCGCTCGCCGGTGACGAGCTGCGAGTCGCGCCGGACGAGAAGACGGCACGCACCGTCGCCGAGGCCCGCGCCCGTCGCCGGCGCGCCGCCAGCCTCTCGCACCCGATGACGCTCGCCGGCGGCGCCCGGCTCGAGGACATCTTCGCCATGGTGCAGCGGGGCGAGATCGCCACGCTCAACCTCGTTCTCAAGGCGGACGTGCAGGGCTCGCTCGAAGCCGTGACGGAAGCGCTGCGCAAGGTCGACCAGGAGCACGAGGAGGTCCGGCTTTCGTTCGTGCACCGCGGCGTCGGCGGCATCACCGAGTCCGACGTGAACCTCGCATCGGTGTCGAACGCCACCGTCATCGGCTTCAACGTGCGACCGGACCGCGGCGCACGCGAGCTCGCCGAGGCCGAGGGCGTCGACCTG
>DATFPZ010000226.1:0-5312 GCA_035264545.1 Acidimicrobiia bacterium | reverse complement strand
GACGTCCGTGTCGGCACTCATCGCCGGCCCGCGCTCCTGCAGAGCAAGCGGCACCCGTTCCAGGTCCCGGTAGAGATGAGCGACGAGATGGTGGACGTCCCATGGTTGCAAGCGCGTCGGCCGGGCGAACTCCTGCTCGGGCAGGTTCAACAGAAGGCGCGAGATCACCTCGCATTGCGCGCGAAGTGCCTTTCGAACCGTGCCGAACTCAAGCTCCACAGCTGCCATTGTCCCAGGCGACCCCGCAGCATGACGGAGCGTTCCGAGATGCGCGTCAGCACGATCGGCCGCCCGATTCACGACCTCGCCGATCGGCGCCGCGCGTGCGCCGTGTCGGACCTGGCGGGCATTCTGTGCGGATGCAAGACGCAGACGTGAGTGTTCAACGCGGGGACGAGGGCCGCATCGAGACGCGTGTTCCGGCGTACCGCTTCGGCATCGTCCTCCTGCTGCTTCTCGCAACCTTCATCTTTCTCGCCTCGGGACCGTCTGGCGATTGGGTCGCCGTTGCCGCAGTCGTGCTCCAGGGCGCCACGCTGCTCGCCGCGTTCTCCGCCGCCGGCGTGAGTCGAGGGCTGTGGCATCTCGCAGTGGCCGTCGTGATCGTCGCACTCGTGTCGGCGTCGACGGCGATCTTCATCGGCGGCAAGGACGTCAGCGCGTCCCTCTTCGTCCTCGACCTTCTGCTCGTCGGCGTCGCGCCAGTCGTCATCATCCACGCACTGATTCGCCGTCGGGTGGTCGATTTCCGAACCGTGCTCGGTGCGGTCTGCGTGTACATCCTCATCGGGATGATGTGGTCGTTCGCGTTCGCGGCGGCCGGCACCTTCGATTCGGAGCAATTCTTCGCACAAGAGGCACATGCGACGGTCGCCGACTACCTGTACTTCAGCTTCACGACCATCACGACAGTCGGGTATGGAGATCTCACTGCTGCTCGCAGCTTGGGACGTGCGCTCGCCGTGCTCGAAGCTTTGATCGGCCAGCTCTACCTCGTCACCGTGATCGCGCTGCTCATCAGCAACCTCGGTCGGCGCGGCCGTGCTGCACAGTCACGAGAGTCGTCGGAACGGCCAGGGGAGAACGCCTGACCGTCGCCGCTCAGGTGCGCTTCACGCCGACGGTGATCTCGCCCGCGTAGCCCGCGCCGCCCGGCGTGACGGCCAACACCGCCGACGCCGCTCCCGCGTCGCGGTAGATGTCGTCCGCCGAGTTGCGCATGTCTCTCGTTCCGCGCGAGCTGTACGGCGTGCTCCGGTACACCTGGTCGGTGAGATCGTCGTCGAAGAACAGCTGCCCGGTGTGCACGACGGACCCGCCGACATGGACCTTCATGTGAATGTGAACGGCACGTCCGCGGTACCAGCCCGGGTAGATGGTCCGGAACTGACCGAGGCCGTTCGCGTCGGTGACCTGGGTGCCCCGCAGAAACGTCTGGTCGTCGGTCGCTGACTGGGCGCCGCCCGGGCCGCCGCCGGGACCACCGGCACTGGCCTGGCTGAAGCCGGAGTAGACACCACCGGCGTCGCAGTGCCAGACGTCGATCGCGGCGTCCTTGATCGGCGTGCACCCCGTCGCGTCCACGACCGTGACCTTCAAGTCGAGCGGCGTCCCGTCCTTGCCTTCGGTGATGTCGCTCCGGACCTTGTCGAGGTCGAGGTAGTACGGCCCCTCCGTCACCTCGGGAGTGAGCACGCACGCCGCCGACGATGCCGTCGTTCCCGATCCGCCCGCCGACGTCGTGCGCGTGCTCGACGATGCGCGCTTCGACGACGAGCCCCCGCCGCACGCGGCGGCGACGACACCCGCGCCGAGCCCGGCCAGGAGTCCCATCGCCTGGCGGCGGCTCAGAAGGTCAGGTCTGTCAGCCACGTGTGAATCCAACGATACGCACCTGAAGGCGAGCTGAGGTCCGCCTGAGATCGACCCAGGAATCTGAGAACCTCACCTGCCGCCGGCTTCGCCGCCGGGGATTAGCTTCTCCCCGCGAGGAGGCGGCCTTGGCGTACCGGATCAGCCAATGGAGCGACTTTGCGCTGGCGCAGCTCGGCGCGTCCGCCGCGCTGCTCGGTCTCGTATTCGTCGGGATCTCAATCAACCTGCGCGACATCATCGGATCGGGCTCGCTCGTCCACCGCGCCGCCGAGGCGGTGATCCTCCTCGGAAGCGTCCTCGTCATGGCGACCGTCGTGCTGATTCCCGGTCAACGCAAGGACGTGCTGAGCACGGAGCTGATCCTCCTCGGCGCCGCGCTGTTCGCCGTTGTCCTCTTCCTCCAACGGGACGCGGTCACCCAGGCCCCTGATACCGCCAAACCCGGTCCGCCGCGGGGATCACTCGCCATGCGACGCGCCTTCGGGCTCGGCGCCGCCGCCCTGGTCGCCGTGGGCGGAATCACCCTGGCCGCCGAAGCCGGAGGCGGCCTGTACTGGTTGCCCGCCGCCGTGCTCGTCGCGTACGTCGGGGCACTGACGAACGCGTGGATCCTCCTCGTCGAGATCCTCCGCTGACAAGACGCCGGAGGTAGGCAATGTTCAAGAATCCCCTGCACGACGAGTTCGGCTCGTGGGCCCTCGGATATGCGCCGTACGGAGGCGCTGATGTGGGTGAGGTCGCGGCCATCGCCAATGCGGTGGGCGACGGCGACGACAACGCGTTCTTCGACGCGTGGCGCGTAGCGGCGGACCGGCTCGCGGGCCAAGCCAAGGATGCCGAGGCGGCCGGGCATTCGGCGAGCGCGTGCGAGTCGTACCTCCACGCCGCGTGCTTCTACGGCGTCGCGTACCACCCGATCTACGGGACGCCGGTCGACCCGCGCCTCGTCGACGCGTTCCACGCGCAGATGTCGGCGTTCGACAAGGCGATGGAGCTCTCCGAGCCGCGCGTCGAGCCGGTGTCGATCCCGTACGAGGGCACGACGATGCCGGGATACCTCATCCGTGCCCGCGGTCGTGAGCGCGCGGCGCGGCCGCTCCTCATAGCGACCAACGGCTACGACGCGACGATGACCGACTTGTACTTCGCGACCGGAGTCGCCGCCGCCGCCCGCGGCTACCACTGCCTGATCTTCGACGGCCCCGGCCAGGGCAAGCTGCTCGTCGACAAGGGTCTGCCGTTGCGAGCGGATTGGGAGCACGTGGTGACGCCGGTCGTCGATTTCGTGCGCGGCATCGACGGCGTCGACTCGGACCGCATCGCCCTCACGGGGTGGAGCCTCGGCGGGTACCTGGCACCGCGCGCCGCGTCCGCCGAGCACCGCCTCGCTGCGTGCATCGCCGACCCCGGCAGCGACGGCATCTGGTCCGCAATCATCGGGATGGCCAAGATGGGCGGCGTCCCTCAGGAAGCGGTCGACGCGCTCCCCGAGGCGGACGACGCCACGCTGCACACACTGATGGCCGGGATCGAGGCCGAGCCCCATGCGAGGTGGGGTGTCCTCCAGCGCGGCTTCTGGGTCAACGGGGCCGACAACCTCCGCGACTGGCTGAAGGCTGTGGCGCCGTTCACCCTCCAAGGCCGCTACGCGGACATCCACTGCCCGACGCTCCTCACCGCGGCCGAGAACGACCCATTGAGCAAGGGCGTGCCCGCGATGTACGACCAGCTGACGTGCCCGAAGGCGCTCCTCGAGTTCACCGCGGCGGAGGGCGCCGGAGAGCACTGCGAGATGCTGAACCGGTCACTGGTGAACCGGCGCGTGTTCGACTGGCTCGACGGCGTGTTCGCCGAGTGAGGCGAGTGTCGGTGAATCAGGGATCGACGCGCGCGGCGCGCGCCTGGACGTCGTCAGCGCTGGCCACACCGAGATCGACGACGAGATCGGTCAGCGCGGCCGTCCACGACTCGTAGTACGGGCGGGTCGGGTCGGACTCGATCGCGGCAATGAGACGATGTCGGAACTCGTCCCAGTCGAGACCGCGCTCCTGGACGACGGCGAGCGCCATGCCGAGCACGCGTCCCTGCCACGGCGCGTCGAAGACGAGCTCGCCGTTCTCGCGTGGCAGCGCGGCAGCTCCCGCCATCCGGCGCACCTCGGGTCGGACGAGGTCGGTCACAGTCGCGCCACGCCGATCATCGCGTCGCGGGTCACGGTCGCGGCGAGCTCGTCCTCGCCGACGCCGTCCGTGCCCGCCGGGCGCGCCGGCAGCACGAGATAGCGCATCTCGGCGCTGGAGTCCCACACCCTGATCTCGACGTCGTCGGGCACGTCGCAACCCATCTCGGCGAGCACCGTGCGCGGCTCCCGCACCATGCGCGACCGGTACGGCGGGCTCTTGTACCAGGTCGGCGGGAGGCCGAGCACGGGCCACGGATAACAGGAGCACAGCGTGCACACGACCACGTTGTGCACGGCGGGCGTGTTCTCGACCGCGACGATGTGGTCACCCTCGGGCCCGCCGAAGCCGAGCTCGGCGATCGCCGCGCTGCCATCGGCGAGCAGCCGCTGCTTGTACTCGGGATCGACCCAGGCCCGGGCGACGACCTTGGCCCCGTTCATGGGCCCGATGTCCTGCGCGTACGCGTCCACGACCTGGTCGATGAACTCGGGGCTGACGATCCCTTTCTCGGTCAGTAGCTCCTCGAGCGCGCGGGCCCGGCGCTCCACGTCGGTGAGCGGTTCGGGATGGTGCCCGTGGTCGTCGCTCATGTCACGCCGGCTCCAGGTACCTCTCGTACAGGTCGACATGCACAGACGCGTTCGCGTCGGCGGCCTCGGACCAGAGCTCGACGGCGTCGAAGCGCACCCCGTACGTCGGGTCGAGCACTCGTTCGCGGCGGTGGGCCTCCATCTCGGGGATGGGCGCCGCCACGTCGATCCGCGCGATGACACCGCGGCGACCGCGCACGTATCGGGGGCACCGGGTGTGCCCGGCGAAATGGAGGTCGCGGACCCGCACGGCGTCGCCGACTGCGAAGCGCGGCTCCTCGCGCGGCGAAGCGGCGTCGACGTCGTCGGCGTCCACCGCGGGCGGCCGTGACAGCGGGAACTCGCTCACACGGGCGTCGAGCTCCTCGCGGGAGATGATCCCCGCGTCGACGAGCAGCGTGGCCACGCCCGTGAGCCAGTGCTCGTAGTACGAGGACGTGAGGTAGTGGCCGGGGTCCATCCGCTCGATGGCGTGTCGGAACACCGGCGTGTTGAACCCACCGGCGCCGAGCGCTCCCCCGGCGACGGCGAACATGCGCGCCTCCCACGCGTCATGGAACGTGGGCTCATCGGGCTCGACCTCGACCGGTCCGAAGCCCTGCATGCCGCCGAGGTCGTGGACGCCGTCCACGTCCGCATCTTCCCATCGCCACGCGCGGCGTGC
>DATFPZ010000225.1:0-4345 GCA_035264545.1 Acidimicrobiia bacterium | reverse complement strand
TGTCGACCGGGCGCTGGTCAACACGCAGCTCGACAACGCGACCGCGCTGTCGCTCTACGAGTCGTGCGGGTTCCGGCGGCTCCCGGTCGGGCTGTGCGTGCTCGGGCGGACGCTTTGAGGCGCGCCGCGGTCGTCGTGTTGGCGTCCGCCGTCGTGCTCGTGCTCGGCGCGTCGCCCGTCGGCGCCGGCGTCGACCCGCCGTCCACGAAGGCCGACGCCACGCCGGACGCGCCGCGCCTCGTGCTCACGGGGCAGCCGGCCTGGGTCACGGTCGGCGGCAACCTCCCGCTGCGCCTCCAGGTTCGGGGCCAGGCGGCCGGAACCCCGGGCCTCATCGTGAGCGCCACGGCACACGAGGCAGTCAGCTCTCGGTCCGGCTTCGAGACCGCGCTCGAGGGCCGGAACCTGGGCTCCGTGCTCGGCCACGCCGAGCTCCCGCTCGATCCCTTCCCCGCCGGCGAGGACGGCAGCCGGACGCTCACGTTCCCACTCCAAGCCGACGACGCGCCGCGCGAGTCGACCCGCCTGCAGTTGCGTCGCACCGGCGTGTATCCGGTCGAGGTGGAGCTGCACCAGCCCGACGGGACCCGGCTGGACGGCTTCGTCACCCCGGTCGTCGCTGTGGCGCCAGGAGCGAACGGCGAGCCCAGCATCAGCCAGCGCCTCGGGGTCAGCTGGATCCTGCCGATGACGGCCCCGCCCGCCTACCGCGTCGACGGCAAGCCGGATCCCGACGTCGTGTCGCAGCTGCGGCCCGAGGGACGCCTGGGCCGTCGCGCGATCGCGATCGCCAACTCGGGCGTGCCGCTCACGCTCGCGCCCGGCCCCGAGACGCTCGAGTCTTGGACTCAGCTCGCGAACGACGACCCTGCCCTCACTACGTCGCTCGACGCGATGCGTGACTCGCTCGGCCGGTCGCAGGTCCTCGCCGGCACCTACGTTCCCGTCGATGTGCGTTCGCTCGTCAGCGGTGGACTCAGCGCCGAGGTCGGGCCCGAGCTCGTGCAGGGGACCGACAAGCTCAGCGCGCTGCTCGGGACGCGCGTCGACCCCAGGACCGAGATCGCGCGTCCCGCCAACGACGCTTCGCTCACACGGCTGCGCGACGCCGGCGTCGACCGCGTGATCCTCGACGGGTCCGACCTCATGCCTCGCGACGAGCAGTTCACGCCGGCGCAGCCCTTCGTCGTGCGCAGTCAACCCGGGACGACCACCGCCGTCGGGTCCGACGCCGGCTTGCAGCGCCTTCTCGAGGGCGATGACCCGCCGGCGCTGCGCGCCCAGCGCTTCCTCGCCGGACTGTCGGTCGTGGCACTCGAGCAGCCCAACACCCGGCGCGGGGTGGTCGTCCTCGAACCGGACGACTGGAACGCGAGCGGCGCGCTCCTCGAGTCTGCCCTGGCCGGGTTGACCTCCGACCATCCTCTGCTCGAGCCCGTCACTGTCGATGATCTCATCGCCACCGTGCCGCCGGCGACGAACGGCTTCGCTGCCGTCCAGCGCGAGCTGGCGCCGTCGGCAGTACCGACCGCGCCCGTGACCGAGCGCGAGTATCTCGACGCGAAGACCAAGCTCGACGCCTTCAATGCGCTCGTGCCGCCGCCCAACCCCGTGGCCGATCCCGGCAACCGGTCGCTGCTCGTGTCGCTGTCGTCGGCGTGGTCGGGGCCGGGTGGCCGCGCCAGGGCCCGCGCTGAGCTGGCGAAGATCAACGCCGCCGTCAACCAGTTCGTGGGCCATCTGCGCGTTCCAGCCGTCAACAGCACGATCACATTGACCGCCCGGAAGGGCGAGATCCCGGTGACGTTCCTGAACGAGACCGGCCAGGCACTCCGCGTACGTGTGCGTCTCGACAGCGACAAGCTCCTGTTCCCGGATGGCGACCAGCGGATCGTGGACCTTCCCCCGCGCAGCACGACCGTGCGATTCAGCGTCGAGACCCGCGGCTCGGGGACGTTTCCTCTCACGCTCCGGGTGACGTCTCCGGACGGCGCGTTGCCCATCCAGCAAACCGAGGTGAAGGTGCGCACCACATTCTTCGTGAGCAACGTGGGCGTGTTCCTCACGGTCGGCGCCGGGCTCTTCCTTGCCGGGTGGTGGGCCCACGACATCCGCCGGCGCCGGCGGCGGCGCGCCGCTACGCCGGAACACCCGGCGCTCTCGTCGCCGCCCGCGACCCCGGGCGCCGGGCAGAGCTCCGCGCCGTGAGCGACGCGGTCGGCGCCGCGGGCCAGCGATCGACCAGCCTGCTGCGGTCGAGCGCCATCGTCGGGCTCGGCACGGCCCTGTCGCGCATCACCGGGTTCCTGCGCGTGGCGGCGATCGCCTACGCGATCGGCGCCGGCGCGCTGGCGGGGACGTACAGCTACGCCAACGAGACCCCCAACATGCTGTACGAGCTGCTGCTCGGAGGGGTCCTCACCGCGACGCTTGTCCCGCAGTTCGTCCGACACGTCGAGCGCGAGGACGACGAGGCGATCAGCGCCATCATGACCATCGCGATCGCCCTCCTCGTCGCGGTGTCCGTGGCGGGCGTGCTGCTGGCGCCGTACATCGTGCAGGTGTTCACCCTGCGGGCCGAGGGTGCGAGCCGGGCTGCGCAGCAGGAGGTCGCGACGACCCTGGTGCGCCTGTTCATGCCCCAGATCGTCTTCTACGGGTTCACCGCGCTCGCGACGGCGTTGCTGAACGCGCACCGGCGATTCGCGGCGGCCGCGTTCGCGCCGATGCTCAACAACATCGTCGTCATCTCGATCTTCGTGTCGTTACCGCGGCTGCTCGACGAGCCGATCACGCTCGGTCGGGTCCGCGACGACACCGCGCTCCTCATCACGCTCGGGGTCGGCACGACGGCCGGCATCGCGGCGGTCGCCCTCGCACTCGGGGCGGTGCTGCGGTGGGCCCGGATCCGGCTCCGGTTCGTCTTCGCGTGGCGGCATCGCGCCGTGGTCGCGATGGCGCGCCTCTCGGTCTGGACCGTCGGGTACGTGATCGCGAACCAGATCGCGCTCTGGATCGTGCTCGTCCTGGCCAACGGCCGCGACGGCGGGCCGTTCATCTACCTCAGCGCGTACGCGTTCTTCCAACTTCCTCACGGGCTGCTCGCGGTCTCGCTCATGACGACGCTCGCGCCGGAGATGGCGAGTGCGGCCGGCCGTGGGGCCATCGGGGAGCTGCGCGACCGTCTGTCCTTCGGGCTCCGGCTGACGACCTTCGTGATCGTGCCGTGCTCGGCGATCTTCATCGCCCTCGCCCGGCCGATGGTCGTCGCGCTCCTCGAGCGAGGCGCTTTCTCCAGTGGTGATGCCACCGTCGTCGCTCACACGGTGGCCGGATTCTCGCTGGGACTGGTGCCGTTCTCCATTTATCTGTTCTCGCTGCGCGCGTTCTACTCGCTGCAGGACACGCGCACGCCGTTCGTCCTGAACTGCTTCGAGAACGCGTTCAACATCGCACTCGCGTTCCCGCTGTACTACGCGTTCGGCGTGCCGGGTCTCGCGGTTGCGTTCGCCGGCGCGTACAGCGGGGCGACCGTGCTCACGATCGTCGTGCTGCGCCGCCGCCTCGGGTACATGGACGGGCGGCGGTTGATCGACACGCTGGCGCGTTCGCTCGCCGCCGGAGGGCTCGTGGCGTTGGTGACCTGGATGATCGCGCGGGGGCTCGGATGGTCGAACCCATGGGTGGCGCTCGGGACGACCGTCGCCGGGGCCACGGTCGGCTTCGCCGAGTACTTCGCCGTCACCGCAGCGCTCCGAATGCGCGAGCTCGACGATCTCTGGTCGTTGTTCGCGCCGCGGACCCGCCGAGGACGCGGGCTGCACCCACCGGCGCGCCCCGAGGCCGCCATCGGCATGCCGTCGGACAGAGAGGGTCGAACGGTGTAACGATGCTCACGCGCCGGCAGTCGAAGCGCGGCGAAGCGGCCAGGGGGTGCCATGGGGGTTCGAGTCGTCACCGACAGCGCGTGCGACCTGCCCGACGACCTGCTCGAGCGGCACGGGATCGAGGTCGTGCCGCTCACGATCCGCTTCGGCAACGAGGAGCTCATCGACCGCAAGGAGCTGAGCACCGACGAGTTCTGGCGGCGCCTCGCCGACTCGGATGTCCTCCCCGAGACGTCGGCGCCGTCAGCGGGGGCCTTCGAGAGCGCGTTCCGGCGCCTGGTCGAGGACGGCGCCACCGGCATCATCTGCATCAACCTCTCCTCCAAGCTCTCGGCGACGATGCAATCGGCGCAGGTCGCGGCGCAGGCGGTCCAGGCCGACTGCCCTGTCGTCGTCATCGACTCGCTCATGGTCTCGATGGGCCTCGGGAGCCTGTGCCTCACCGCCGCGCAGCGGGC
>DATFPZ010000224.1:0-3268 GCA_035264545.1 Acidimicrobiia bacterium | reverse complement strand
CATCAGGGCCCCCGTTCTTCTCTCCGCACAGGCGGTGGAGAAAGTCTACGTTGTGCGTCATGGCCCATCGCTTGCGCCCGGTCGACCTGGATTTTCTGGACAAGGCGCCGCATCGCTTCGAGTTCGAAGCGGTTGTCCCTGCATCAAAGGAGACAGTGTTCGCCGCGATCAGCGACGATCCCTCGACGTGGACGTGGTGGCCCGGGCACGAAGGCGGCGAGTACGAGACACCCGCCCCGCACGGCGTCGGTTCGCGTCGCGAAATGCACATGGGCGAGTCCCAATACCGCGAGACGATCCTGGCCTGGGACGAGCCCACGCGTTGGGCGTACCGCGTCGACGAGAGCGCCGACTCGCTCATCGACGCGCTCGTGGAGGAATGGGTGGTCGAGGGCGACGGCGACCACAGCACCGTGCGTTGGACCTTCGCCGTCGAGCCCGGCCCCGACATGGAAGCTGCCATCCCCGCCGCCAGGACGATGATCGGCGACATGTTCGACCAGGCGATGACGAACCTCTCCGCCCGGCTGTCGGGAGTGCGAGGCTGACCGCATGGCCGCCACCGTCTCCGGCTACAGCCACGTCGCGATCTCGGTGACCGACCTCGACCAGGCGCGCGACTTCTATTGCGACGTGCTCGGCTTCGAGGTGCTGCCCCGACCGGACTTCGGCTTCCCCGGTCTGTGGCTACGGGTGGGCACGCTGCAGCTGCACCTGGGCGTGGTGGACGAAGCCCCGTCGCCCGGCCCCGGCTTCCCCCACTTCGCGTTGTACGTGCCGACCGAGGAGTTCGACGCCACGATCGAGTCGGTACGGGCGGCGGGCGTGAAGATGCTCGGCGAACCGTCGTCGCGCGTCGACTTCGGGACTCCGGTCCGGGCCGCCTTCATCACCGACCCGTCCGGGAACGTGATCGAGCTGACCGACGTGGGGCCGCTCGCTCGAACCTGATTTGTCGAACCTGACTACTCGAACGTGACGTTGATGGCCTTCGTGCCGCCCGAGCAGTCGAGGGTGCCCTTCTTCTTCGGGCTCACGCGCACGAACTTGCCGTTCTTCACCTGAAGGATCACCCCGCAGGGGCTGACCTTGCGGCCGCCGACGTCCGTGGGCCCGAGCATGCCGTCGGCCGTGAAGTCGTGCACCTTCGCCGCCTCTTCGAGGAACCGGGCCCGGGTCAGGCCGTTGTCGCCGTCGGCCTTCACGACGTTGTTCACGACGTCACGGAAGAAGAGGCCTGCCGTCCACGCCTGGGCACCGAAGCCGTCCGCCTTGTCCCGGCCGCCGACGTTCTTGAGGTAGTCGCTCACCGACTTGTTCTGCTTCGCCTCCTCGAACGGGATGAAGAACAGCGACACGTACTGTCCTTCGACGGCGTCTTTGCCTTCCTCGAGCAGGCGCCGGTCGTAGCACTGGAGAGCGCAGTCCCAGACCTTGACCGTGTTCGCCCCCTGTACTTGCGCTTCGCGCCGGAGGAAGACGTCGGCCTTGTAGTCGACGTTGTTCAGCGCGTACGTGCTCCCGTTCTGCTTGATCGCCTGGACGATCGGCGTGTACGCCGCCTGCGGTGAGAGGCCCGACACCTTGAACTCGCCGTCCGACTTGACGCCCAACGACTTGTAGGTCTCGACCAGCGGGAGCGCGGCGTTCACCGTCGACTTGAGGTCTCCGGCGAGTGTGAAGACGCCGTGCAATCCCTTGTTGCGCTTCGTGAAGTACTTCGCGGCGCCGGTGCGGGTGGTCACCTTCTTCTGGGCCGCGTCCTTCGTGGCGCAGTCGAGACCGACGACGATCACCGGAAACGAGATCGGCGAGCACTGGTGCTGGATCTCGGTTTGCAGCACAGGCACGTCGGGCAGACCGGTCGCCTTGCCGGCCTGGTCGACGCAGCTCGTCATGGGCTCGATGTTGTTCATGAACAGCGCGGTCGTGCCGACGATGGCGAAGTCCTCCTGGCACGCCCGCACCAGCGCGTTGCGGGCCTCGTCGGCGCTCAGCTTCGAGTCGATGAAGTCGACCTGGACCTTGCGGCCCCCGGCGAGGCCGCCGTTGGCGTTGACGAACTTGGCGAAGGCATTGACGCCGTCGACCGACCCCTGGAACAGCCCCGGTCGGGCGGCGTTGTCGACGTCGGCGATCACGGCGATGCGGATCGTGTCCGCCGTGACCCCGATCTCACCTCCCGCCGGCTGCTGTTGCTGCGGCCGGGCTGCCGCCGCCGTCGGGAGCAGCGCCCCCACCAGCCCGAGCGCGCCGACCAACACGACCCACCGTCGCGTCCCCCTCATGGAGCCCCCCATGATCACGCGTTATTTGTCCAATTTGCCGAGAGCCGTTGTATACAAAATCCAGTCGGCTGTCACGTCGCCCCCTCACGGCAGGGGCGGCACCCACTGGACGCCGTTGATGTGGCCGCCGCCGTCGGCGAACAACGTGTTGCCGGTGACGTAGCGGCTGTCGTCGGAGGCGAGGAACAGTGCCACACCCCCGATGTCCCGCTCCGGGTCCCCCATACGGCCCATCGGGTTCTGCTGGAGCATCTCGGCCGCGTTCTCCGGCGCCGCCTCGGCGAAGGCGACGTACGCGGGTGTCGCGGCGGCCGGCGCGATGGCGTTCACGAGGACGTTGTGACGCGCCCACTCCCGCGCCGCGGTGCGGGTGAGCGCCCGGATCGCCTCTTTGGCCGCGTTGTAGTCGGCCGAGTACATGTGCGCGTTGATCCCGTTCAGCGACACGAAGTTGATGATCCGCCCGCCGCCTTGGCCGACCATGTGCGGGAAGACCGCCTGCATCGCCCACAACGTGTGCAACGGCCCGCCCCGGTACGCGAGAAGGAGCTCGTCGCCGCTCTTGTCCTCGAGCCGGTTGAACGGCGCCGCCACGTACGCGTTGTTCACGAGGATGTCGATGCGCCCGAAGGTTTCGAGCGTGGCGTCGACCATCCCCTGCACGTCGGCCTGTTGGAGGACGTCGGTCGGCACGAACAGCGCGGTCGCCCCCAGCTCGTCCTCGAGCTCACGGGCGACGGCGCGACCCGTCTCCGCGTTGATCTCGGCGATCGTGACCGCGGCTCCCTCACGGGCGAACGCCCGGGCGACGCCCCGCCCGATGCCCTGCCCCGCCCCGGTCACGATGGCCGCCTTCCCGTCGAGCCGGCCCATTTCCCTCCCGCAGGCCGACTAGTAGTCCGCGCCGAGGACGAGCGCGCTCGTCGGGACGCCGGTGCCGGCGGTGACGAGCACGTGCTCGACCCCGTCGACCTGGTTCA
>DATFPZ010000223.1:0-19656 GCA_035264545.1 Acidimicrobiia bacterium | reverse complement strand
TGACCCGACGCGGGGACGATCTGGCTCGCCAGCGCCGGGAGCTGCCGTGGGTACGTGTCGACAAGCAGTACGTGTTCGACACCGACGACGGGGCGCAGACGCTGGCTGAGCTGTTCGGCGGCAGATCCCAGCTGCTCGTCTACCACTTCATGTTCGGACCCGAATGGACCGAGGGGTGCCCGGTGTGCTCGTACTGGGCCGACAACTTCAACAGCGTCATCGTGCATCTCAATCAGCGCGACGTGACCATGGTGTGCGTGTCCCGGGCGCCGCTCGCCCGACTCGACGCCTACAAGCGCCGCATGGGTTGGAGCTTTCCTTGGGTCTCCTCGGGCCGCAATGACTTCAACTACGACTTCGCCGTCTCCGTGCCCGGCGTGCCGGCCGGACCGTCGATGCCAGAGATGCCGAGGGACCTCGGGGAAGCGGCCCGTGACCGCCGCTACAACTTCACCAAGGAGCCGTCCGCGCCGGAGCAGCCCGGACTGAGCGCGTTCGCTCTCGACGACGGCGTCGTCTACCACACCTACTCGTGCTACGGGCGCGGTCTCGACGCGTTCAACGGCGCATACCAGCTGCTTGACCGCGCCCCCAAGGGTCGCGACGAGGACGATCTGCCGGGCCCGGTGTCGTGGGTTCGTCGCCACGACGAGTACGAACACACCACCCGCGTAGCCGGCGAATGGCTCTAGACATCTAATGCGATCCGTACGGTGACGTCTCAGCGTCGGCAAGCGACGTCGTACCTGGCGCCCACTTGGTCGTGGAAGTCGGCGCTCAGGTGTCGGGGTACTCGTCCTTGCGCCAGGCCCGCGGTTCCTCTGGCGGCGGTTTCGGCGTGCGGTCCAGCAGGAAGGAGTGGTACGGGGCGACGAACGGGTCGGGTGCCGCCACCGTGTACGTGTGGTAGACGGTCCCGTTCTCGCGGGCGAAGGCAATGAAGCTCGGGTTCTCGCGCAGACCGTCCTTGAGGTCCGCGCCGACCTGCTGCGACCAGTCCTGGAGCCACCCGGGTGGGTTGTCGACCATCTCCTTGACCTCGGGGATCTGCTCGGCCTGCTCGGGCGTCAGAGCGAGCCCGAAGTCGAAGGGGAAGTCGCTCCCGTAGGTCGAGACGTACGGGAACGTCCAGTCCATCCGCTCCTTGTAGGCGGTCAGCCGGTCGATGGGGGCGCGGGAGAAACAGATCAACGTCACGTCGTGGTGGGTCAGGTGCACGCGCGCGGCGTCGAGCTCGTCCCCGAGGTTCGAGCAGCCGGGACAGGCGCCGACCTCGAAGTCGGGGCCGAACATGATGTTGTAGGCGAGGAGCTGCGAACGGCCGTCGAACAGCTCGGCGAGAGTCTTCTTCCCCTCCTGGGTGTCGAACTCGTACTTCTTCTCCACCGGGACCCAGGGAAGCTCGCGCCGCTTCTCCGCGACCTTCTGGCCGAGCTCGGCGTGCTCAGCCTCGAGCCTTGCCAGCTCGTCGCGACTGGTTTGCCATTCCTCGGGGGTTCCGACCTTGTCCTCATTCATCGTGTCGTCCTCCTGTGCGTTCTTCTCATCCTTTGACCGGTACGAGGCGCCAAACTCATCGTCCCGCGTCCGGCCGGGGCGACGAGGACCGTGCAGGAATGCCAGCAGACTGCGTGGTGTCTGGTGCCGGCGGGCGCGTCAGACGTTGTCGCCGCGGAAGATGTTGCTGACCGAGGTGTCCGCGAAGACGGCGTCGAGTGCTTTGGCGACGATCGGGGCGATCGACAGCACGGTGAGGTTGTCGAACTGCTTCTCGCCCGGGATCGGCAGCGTGTTCGTGAGCACGACCTCGCGGATGGGCGCGTCGTGCAGCCGCTCGATCGCTGGGCCGGAGAGGATTCCGTGCGTGGCGAGCACGTACACCTCGGCCGCGCCCCGATCGGTGAGGAGGCGCGCCGCGCTGCACACGGTGCCGGCAGTGTCGATCATGTCATCGATGAGGATGCACGTGCGCCCCTCGACGACGCCCACGACCTCGGTCGCCTCGGCGACGTTGTGCGTGCCCTTGGGCCGGCGCTTGTCGATGAAGGCGAGGTCGGCCTCGATGTCGTCGTGCTCGCCCAGGTAGTTCGCGAACCGACGGGTGAGCTTGCCGCCGCCGGCGTCCGGTGACACGACCGTGACCTCACCCGAGACCTTGTCGGCAAGGTAGTTCGCGAGGATCGGCACGCCGGTGAGGTGGTCGACGGGCATGTCGAAGAAGCCCTGGGCCTGGCCGGTGTGGAGATCGACGGTGACGACGCGCTCGGCACCGGCCACGCTGATGCAGTCGGCGAGCAGCCGGGCGCTGATCGGCTCGCGACCTTCGGCCTTCCGGTCCTGGCGGGCGTAGCCGTAGAACGGACACACCGCGGTGATGCGCTTGGCCGACGCCCGCTTGGCGGCGTCGAGCATCAGCAGCTGCTCCATGATCCGCTCGTTGATCGGCTCGCAGTGCGCCTGAAGGATGAACACGTCCGCGCCGCGGATGCTCTCGCCGTACCGGCAATAGATCTCGCCGTTGGCGAACGTCGACAGGACGACCTCACCCAGCGGGACCCCGAGGTGCTCGGCGATCTCCTTGCTGAGCTGCTCGTTGCCGCGCCCGGCGAAGAGCATGAGCTTCTTCTTGGTCACCAGCTCCATCGCCTGCGCTCCCCCGGTCCCCCGTTAGTCCCTGTCAGCATCGCGCCGATCGAGCCAGCCCTCGTCGATTTCCGCCGGGATGCCCTTCGCCATCGCGCGCGGCGGCACGTCGCGGTTCACGACGGCGCCGGCGCCGGTGTACGCCTCGTCGCCCACCTCGACCGGCGCGACCAGGACGGTGTTGGACGAGATCCGGGCGTCCTTCCCGACCTTCGTGCGGTGCTTCTCCCGCCCGTCGTAGTTCGCGGTGATCGTCCCCGCACCGATGTTGGCGCGGTCGCCGATCTCGGCGTCGCCGATGTACGCCAGGTGCGGGACCTTGGCACCCTCGCCGATGTCGGAGTTCTTGATCTCGACGAACGTCCCGACGTGGGCCCGGGCGGCGAGGCGCGTCCCGGGCCGGAGGAACACGAACGGCCCGACGGTGGCGTCGTCGCCGATCTCCGCCTCGTGGGCGACGGTCTGGCGGACGACCGCGCCCTCGCCGACGATCGTGTCGGTGAGCTGGGCGTCGGGGCCGACGACCGAGCCGGTGCCCACCACCGTGCGGCCTTGGAGCATGGTCCCCGGCAGCAGATGGACGTCCGGCTCGAGCTCGACGGTGGCGTCGACGTAGGTCCGGTCGGGGTCGGTCATCGAGACGCCGTCGCGCATCCACCGCTGGTTGATGCGCCGGCGCAGCGCCGCCTCGACTTCGGCGAGCTGAGCACGGTCGTTGACACCGGCGGTCTCGTCTGGATCTTCGGCGACGACTCCGATGACAGTGTGCCCCGTCTCCTTCAGGACGCTGACTGCATCCGTCAGGTAGTACTCGCCCTGCGCGTTCTCGGGGCTCAGGCGCCGGAGCGCGGGCGCGAGCAGACCACGCCGGAAGCAGTAGATGGACGTGTTGATCTCGTTGATCCCGAGCTCGTCGGGCGTCGCGTCGGCATGCTCGACGATGTGATCGACGCCGCCGCTCTGCTCGCGCACCACACGGCCGTACCCGGTGGGCGGCTCGAGGATGGCGGTGAGGACGGTGGCCGCGGCGCCGGCCTCTCGGTGGGCGCGGGCGAGCGTCGCCAGCGTCTCCGCCCGGAGCAGCGGCGTGTCGCCCGGCACGACGAGCAGATCATCCTCGGCGTCGAGGTCGAACACGCCGGCGGTGAGCGCGACGCTCGCGGCGTCACCGGTGCCGCGCTGCACCCGTTGCTCGACGAACTCGACCGGGAGCTCCGTCGCGACCTGCTCTTGGAGCGTCTTGGTCACACGCTCGGCTCCGTGACCTACGACGACGACGATCCGTTCGAGCGGGAGCGCGACGAGGGCGTCGATGACGTGCAGGAGCATCGGCCGCCCGCAGAGCGGGTGGAGGACCTTGGGGGTCTCGGAGCGCATGCGGGTGCCTTCGCCCGCGGCGAGGACGACCGCCGACAGTGGCCGGTACTGGCTCATGCGCTCACCTCCTGCCGAGCTCGCGGAGCGGCGTGCGGCTGGGGTCCTCGGGCTCGGGGGCGAGGCATCGAACCTCGACCTGGGACTCCAAAGGACCCCGTGCTGCCGTTACACCACCCCCGATCAACACCTCGACGATACCGCCGCGGGTGCGCGGTCGCGGACCACACAATGTGACAGGTGTGATCAACGCCGATAGCTTCACAGGACGACATGGGCTCACTCATCAAGAAACGCCGCAAGCGCATGCGCAAGAAGAAGCACAAGAAGCTGCTGAAGAAGACACGCTGGCAGCGGCGCCAGCAGGGCCGCTAACGCGCGCTGAGCCGGAACCTTCCGTACCTCGTTCGGCCGCCCAGTCGGGCGGCCGAATCGCGCCTGGCACTAGAGCTCGATGCGTACGGCCTTCGACACGGTGGCGGCGGCCACAACGGGGACGCCCACCGCGGCCGACAGCTCCTGAGCCCGGTCGGGAAGGCCGACCGGACCGTCGGCGAGCACCACATAGCTGGGGCCACTCCCGGCCATGATGGCCTCACGGCCAAGGGCGCCCTCGATCCGTTCGCGCAGTGGTCGCAGGCGCGGCTCGACGTGCTCGGCGGCGGGCTCGAGATCATTCAGGAGCTCGGGAAGCAACCCGTCGAGGGGAGGCGGCGACCCCACCGAACGGCTCGAGCGCGGCGCGCCCAGCGAATCCCACGCCCGGTACACGTCGACCGTTGCCACCGGAAACGGCGGCATCGCGACCAGCATCGGGATACCTGGCCGCAGCGACACCGGCTCGAGCTGCTCACCGCGTCCACGCATCCACGACGCGCCACCGCCGAGAAAGAACGGCACGTCCGATCCGAGCTTGGCGGCGAGCTCGAACAGGTCGGCCTCGGGGACGTCGACCTCTAGCAGCCGGCGGACAGCGAGCATCGCGGCGGCGGCGTCGGCTGATCCACCGCCGAGCCCGCGCGCGGTCGGGATGCGCTTGCGCAGCGAGAGCTGCACTCCGTGACCGGCGCGCCCGGCGCGGATGAGGAGGCTCTCCGCCGCCGCCATCGCGAGGTTCTGATGTCCTGTGGGCACGCTCTGGTCGCCGTCGACCACCTCGAACGTGACTCCCGGCGGGTACGGCACGGCGACCGCCTCGAGGGTGTCGTGGGGCTGGCCGATCGGCACGGTGAGCGCTTCGAGCTCGTGGAAACCGTCCTCGCGTCGCGGTCCGAGCACACGCAGCGACAGCGTGAGCTTCGCGAACGCGGTAGCGCGCACCCTGCTGAGATGCGCCGTGCTCACGACGCGACCTCGGCGCGCGCCAGCGCGGCCCATTCATCGAGGCCGAGCGATTCAGCGCGCGCCCGCGGGTCGATGCCGGCATCGATGAGCACACTCGCCGTGCGTTCGCCGAGCACCTGGCGCAGCGTGCGCCGCAACATCTTGCGGCGATGCGCGAACCCGGCGCGCACGAGCTGGAAGAGACGCTCGCGCGACGGCACGTCGACCGGCGGCGTGTCGCGCCGGACGAGCTCCACGAGCGCCGAGTCGACTTTGGGCACGGGAACGAACACGGCGCGGGGGACCATACCGACGATCTTCGCCTCGGCGTAGTACGCCACGCGCACCGACGGCGCGCCGTACGCCCGGGAACCCGGCGCGGCGACGAGGCGGTCGGCGACCTCGCGCTGCACCATCACGAGCCCGGAGGTCACCGACGGCGCCTCCTCGAGCAGCCGGATGACGACCGGCGTGGCCACGTTGTACGGGAGGTTCGAGACGCAGCTCCACGGGCCGGTGCCCAGCAGGGCGTCGAAGTCGACGGTGAGCGCGTCGCCGGCGACGACCCGCACGTCCTCGTCATCCGGGACCTCGCTCTCGAGGACGCTCACTAGCTTGGGGTCGATCTCGAGGGCGAGCACCGCGCACCTGCGCTCGCGCAACGCGAGCGTGAGGGACCCCAGCCCGGCTCCGATCTCGAGCACCCGATCGCCGGCGTCGACCCCGGCGAGGCGCACGATGCGGCGGGCCGTGTTGGGGTCGGCCAGGAAGTGCTGCCCGCGTCGACGTGAGGGTCGAAGCCCGTGCTCGGCCAGCAAGGCGCGCACGCTTGCCGGCGTCAGCAGAGCCATCGACTGACGGTAGCTGGCGTATCAGGAGGCCGAGCGGGTGCGCGTGTTCGGCGGCGCCGTGCCGACGGCGACGATCCTCGGCGTCGGCGGCTGCGTCGGCACCTTCGAGATCGGCGTGCGCGCGACCTCCCGGCCGTCCTTCTTGGTGATCTGGTACGTCACGCGCTGCTTGCCCGCGACCCCGGGTTGGACGTCGCGACGCTGACCCCCGGGCAGGTCCGGGTCAGCCTGGACGAGCGTCGGCGGGGGCAGCTCCTCGTCGGCCTGGGCCGTGTCAGGCACGATGCGGGCGACGGTCACGGTCATGGCGTCGGCGAGCCGCGTCTCGGCCGGCGGTGTCACCTGGGCCCCGACGATCTCGACCACGCCGTTCTGCTGGAGGAACTCGCTCACCGTGAGCGCCCCCGTGCGTTCGCGCTGCTGGGTGCCGTCGACCGAGATCGTGACGTCATGCAACGTACGCACGACGACCGACGACCCCTGCGTCAGCCGCGTCGGCGCCGAGATGATCGAAACGTCCTTCGGGTCGAGGTGCAGCTGCCGGCGGACCAGCTCAACCGGTTTGGCCCACGTGGTGCTGACGGTATTGGCGCTGCCATCGACGTCGACGACGACCGGGAACGCCCGGGACACGTTGACGGTCATCCCGTCGGAGACCTTCGTGCCCGCGCCGGGAGTCACGCGGTCCTCTGCCCCGGTCCGCACGTTGTGCTCGCGCAGCACGCTCGCGACCGTCTTGCCGTCGGTCTCGGCGCTGATCCGCTGTTTGCCGTCGACTCGGATCGTCACCGCGGGCGAGTGCGGCAGGATCTCCGGCACCGCGAACGCAAGCGCGGCGACAGTGGCGACCGCGAGCGCGACGACGAGGAGCCTGCGACGTGTCGTCCCGCGCGCGCGCCGCCGGGCCGTCCGGCCTGGTTCGGGCGGGCGTGTCGGGGCGCGGCGCGCTCGCTGTGGCGGGCGCTCGCGCCGCGTCGGTGTGATGGCCGGCACCGGCTGCGTGTCGGTGACCGCCTCGGTTTGGCCCGAGTTCACGAGCGCGTTCTCGTCCAGCAACTCCTCGAGCGCGGGAAGCGAGTCGACGTTCGGGACGGGAAGCCAGGCGTGCTCGTCGGCGGGCTCGGCTCGGCCGGGCGAAGGTTGCGCGACAAACCCTGCCCACTGCCCTGGTCGATGCGGCGCAGGCCGCTTCGTGCCAGTCAGATGCTCGAGAATCCAGGGCAACGTAGCGACGGGCGCTCGAACGCGTCAACTACGAAGATGCTCCCGATTCGTCCGAACCCGAGAACGCAGCCGCAGCGTTGGCGGCGGTGCGCTCGGCGATCTCGCCCTCGGCCCGCCCGACGGCGGTGGCGACGGCCGCACCGACCAGGGAGACCAGAGCGGGCTCGTTCTCGCGGCCGCGGCGGGGCACGGGAGCGAGGTAGGGCGCATCGGTCTCCACGAGCAGCTTGTCGAGCGGCGTGATGCCGGCGGCGGCGCGCACTTCATCGGCGCCCGGGAATGTCACGATGCCGCTGTAGGAGAGGAACGCGCCGAGGTCGAGCGCGCGGCGTGCCTCGCCCGGCCCGCCGGTGAAGCAGTGCAGCACGGTTCGGGTCGGCGGGCCCTCGTCGGCGAGGACGCGGAACGTGTCGTGCCACGCATCGCGGGAGTGCACGACGAGCGCACGGCCGAGACGCTTCGCCAGGCGGATCTGGGCGCGGAACGCGGTCTCCTGCTCGCCGGGGGAACTGTGCAGGTAGTGGAAGTCGAAGCCGGTCTCCCCGATGCCGACCACGTCGGCGGACTCGACCAGCTCCGCCAGACGCTCCCATTCGACGCCCAGCTTCGACGCGTCGTGCGGATGGAGCCCCGCGGTGGCGCGGACATCGGGATGGCGAGCGGCGAGGTCGATCGCCTGTCGGGATGTCTCGAGGTCGGTGCCGACGCACACCATCGCGGTGACGCCTGCCTCCCGCGCCCGCTCGATCGCCGCGTTCGGATCACTCAGCGAGAACAGGTGACAGTGCGAGTCAACCCACGATGCGTGCATGGCGTTCGCTCAGCGGGCTCCGTGCACGCATCACGCGGGCTCGAGCCGCGGGAAGAGCGGAGCGCCCTTGTCGAGGCGCGATCCGGCCGGCAGCCCTCCCCAACGCGCGGCGTCGGGAAGGCGCGCTTCTTGGGGCCGGCCCGACAACCCGAGACGCCGCCAGAGCTCGGCGGCCGCGTTCGGGATCAGCGGCGAGGCCAGGAGCGCGACGATCCGCAACGCCTCCAGGCAGTCACCGAGGACCTCCGCCGTCGCGGTCGCGTCGCCCGCCTTGTTGAGCGCCCATGGTTGGCGCTCCTCGATGTAGGAGTTGGCTGCGCGGATGAGCTCCCAGACTCCACCGAAGCCCCAGGAGAAGTCGAGCTTCTGCATGCTCGTCTCCAACCGCTCGAACGCGGCCGCGGCTGCGTCGACGAGTGGGCCGTCGGCGCGCGCGTCCGGGACCACACCTCCCAGGTAGTTGACCGCCATGTTGAGCACCCGGTTGGCAAGGTTGCCGAAGTTGTTGGCGAGATCGCTGTTGTACCGGGCGAGCATCGCCTCGTAGCTGAAGTCGCCGTCGGGCCCGAACTTCTGGTCGACGAGGAAGTGGTACCGGAACCCGTCGACGCCGAACTCGCCGACGAGGTCGGCCGGCGCGATCTGGTTGAGCCTGCTCTTGCTCATCTTCTCGCCACCGACCAGGAGCCAGCCGTGCGCGAACACGCACTTGGGCGGCGCTTCACCGGCGGCCATCAGCATCGCCGGCCAATACACGGCGTGCTGGCGCAGGATGTCTTTGCCGATGAGGTGGTAGTCGACCGGCCAGAAGCGATCGAAGCGGGTGCGGTCCTCCCCGTAGCCGATCGCGGTGCAGTAGTTGAACAACGCGTCGAACCAGACGTAGGCGACGTGCTTCGGGTCCCACGGCAACGGGATTCCCCACGAGATCGACGTCCTGCTCATCGAGAAGTCGCGCAGACCCTGCCGGATCAGCCCCAGGGTCTCGTTGAGGCGGATCTCGGGTTGCACCGCCTCGGGGTGCTCGGCGTAGTGCGCGATCAGCCGATCCTCGAAGTCGGAGAGCTTGAAGAAGTAGTTCTCCTCGCTGACGGGCTCGACGGGAATCCCGTGGATCGGGCATTTGCCGTCAACGAGGTCGTCCTCCGTGTAGTACAGCTCGCATCGATAGCAGTAGAGGCCTTCGTACAGGCCGAGCTCGATGGCGCCGTTGTCGTAGACGGCTTGGAGGAACTCCTGCACCGCCTTGTAGTGGCGAGGCTCCGTCGTTCGGATGAAGTCGTCGTTGGCGATGTCGAGGACCTTCCACGCCTCCCGGAACGTCGGACTGGTCTGGTCCACGAACTCCTGGGGGGGAAGACCCTGCGCCTCCGCGGCCCGCACGATGTTCAAGCCGTGCTCGTCGACGCCGGTCAGAAAGACGACATCGTCGTCCCAGAGTCTCCGCCAGCGCGTCAACACGTCGCCCGCGACCGTCGTGTAAGCGTGACCGATGTGCGGCACGTCGTTCGGATAGTAGATAGGAGTGGTCACGTAGAAAGGGCGCGGCATCGGCGCCTACGATACCGACGGCTCCGATACCCTCCGGCGGAATAGGGATCAATGGCTCGACGCACTGGTGTTGCGCGGAAGGTCGATCAGCTCGGTCGTGTGGTCCTCCCCGCCGAGGTCCGCCGCCACTTCGGCATCAGCCCCGGCGACCTGATCGAGATCGCGGTCGACTCGGACGCCATCCTGCTGACAAAGGTCGAGGACCGCTGCGTGTTCTGCGGCGGCACGGCGAGCTTGAGCGAGTTCTCGGGCAAGCTCGTGTGCGGCGACTGCGTCAGCCGCCTCGCCGCCGAGGAGGCTTCAGGCGCGTAGCCGCCGCGTAGGCACGGCGCCGCGGGACGCCCAGGGCGTCCGCGACGTCGGATGCGGCGTCGCGCGCCGAGCGGCCGTCGGCCAGTGCGGCTCGGACGGCCGCCTCGATCTCGGCTTCACCGGGCGGCGCGCGCTCGGGCGCCGGTCCCACGACGACGACGTGCTCCCCTCGGGGCTCCGTGCGCTCCGTGTGTCGCGCAGCCTCGGCGAGCGTGCCCCGCCAGACATCCTCGAAGACCTTGGTCAGCTCCCGAGCCACCGCCACCGGCCGGTGCGAACCGCAGGCGGCGGCCAGATCCGCCAGCGTTGCCCGCACCCGACCGGGCGCCTCGAACAGCACCGTGGTGCGCGGCTCGTCGGCGAGGGCGGCGATCCGCTCGGCACGGGCGCGGCCCTTCCGAGGGAGAAAGCCCTCGAACACGAACCGGTCGCTCGGCAGGCCCGAGAGCACTACGGCCGTCAGCGCCGCGCTCGGCCCCGGGACCGCCTCCACCGGGAGCCCGGCATCGAGACAGGCGCGGACGAGCTGCGCGCCGGGGTCCGAGATCCCCGGCATCCCGGCGTCGGTGACGACCGCGACCCGGTCGCCGCCGCGGATCTCGCCCACGATGCGGTCGGCGGCGGCGGCCTCGTTGCGGGCGTGCACCGCGCGGAGCCGCCGCCCGGCGGGGATCCCGGCGTGGGTCAGAAGGGCGCGGGTGCGGCGTGTGTCCTCGGCGGCGATGACGTCGGCGGTCCGCAGCTCCTCGACCGCGCGGGGCGAGAGGTCACCGAGATTGCCGATGGGCGTACCGACGAGGACGAGCGACCCCACCGGCCGGTCGGTCACTCCTTCACTTCCACCGTGTCACCGGTGTTGAGGCCCCAGCGCTCGAACGCACCGGATTGGGCCTCGATCGCGAACGCGGCGTTCGGAACGAGTGGTGAGACGCGCCACGGGCGCAAGCACGTGGTGCGCAGCACCACCCCGTCGCCGTCGCAGAATGCGACGTCGATTTGAAAGCGCATGAACAGCGTGTGGACGTGGCGACACGGCCGGAGGACGAGCGCCCCCTCGAAGTCCTGCCGGCCGAGAAGACCGCGCCGGCGCGCGCGCCGGGTCTCCGCGACCTCCGCTGTCGCCAGCACGTCGCCTTCGCGCACGAGCCAGGGCATGCCGTCAGGTTCTCCCGTCAGACGTTGAAACGGATCTCGAGCACGTTGCCGTCGAGCACTTCGTATTCCTTGCCTTCGACGCGGATCTTGCCGAGCTCCTTGGCCTTGTCCCACGAGCCGATGTCGAGGAGCTCGCTCCAGTCGATCACCTCGGCGCGGATGAACCCCCGCTGGAGGTCGGTGTGGATCACGCCGGCGCACTCGGGTGCCTTGGCGCCGGCTCGGAAGGACCAGGCGCGCGTTTCGTCTTCTCCGGTCGTGAGGAACGTGCGCCGGCCGAGGAGGTGGTACGCGCCGCGGGCGAGCCGCGGCAGCACGCTCTCGGGCACGCCGAGGTCGGCGAGCAATGCCGCCTGCTCGTCGGGCCCGGCCTGCGCCACGTCGGGATCGCCCTCGATCTCGACGCACACCGCCAGCGCGTCCGGACCGAACGGCTTGGCCAGCTCGTCGGCGCGGTCGAGGCGGTCGACGGCGACGTTGACGACCACGAGCATCGGCTTGTTGGTGAGGAGGAAGACCGGGCCGAGCAGAGCCCGCTCCTCGGCGGTGAGGTCGGAGCGGTAGACGGGCGAGCCGTCACCGAGGACCGCCTCGGCGTGCTCGAGCGCGGCGACCTCCCCGGCCAGGGTCTTGTCGCCCTTCAGCGCCCGCCGCTGCTTGCCGAGCCGCTGCTCGACGGACCCGAGGTCGGCGAGCACCAGCTCGAGCTCGAGGGCCTCGAGCGCGTCCGCGGGGTCGGCATCGTCATCGGCGCGCACGACGGCGAGGATGGCGTCGCAGTCACGGATGGAGCCGAGCAGCCGGCTCCCGAGGCCTTCGCCGGGTTTTCCTCCCGGCGCGAGGCCGGGGATGAAGTCGATCTCGAACGTGGCGTGGACGCGCTTCTTCGACTTCGACATCTCCGCGAGCCGGTCGACGCGATCGTCCGGCAACGGCGCGACACCTTTGGTGGTCTCGAAGCCGGCCGGGGTCTCGAGACCGGTGAGCGCACTGAAGAGCTGCGCGTGACCCGAATCCGGAAGTCCGACGAGGCCGAGATGCTCCACCGACCTCAGGGTACCGGCGCCCTACGTGCGTATCTGAGCGACACCCCCTGTCGTTCAGATACGCACGTCCCCGTCGGCTACCGTTGCCGTCCGCATGTCGAAGAAGACGAAGAAGCGCCGCATTCGATCCCGCCGCAACAAGGCGAACCACGGCAAGCGCCCCAACGCCGGGCGCCGTTAAGTCCGAGCCGGTCTCTGGAGCGTCAGCACCAGGACGACCACCGCCAGGACGGGCAGCGAGGCCAGCAGAAACACATTCACCACCTTGTCGCCGCTCGAGAACACGTCGAGATGGCGCAGGTGGTACACGAGGTGCGGCACACTCCACGCCAACCACGCGACGGCCACCGCGACCACCATGGGCCGGCTCAGCGTGACGAGCGCGGCGATCGTCACCACGGCGAGGGCGAGGTTCAGCGCTCCGAAGTCGCGTACGAAGTGCTCGTTGTACGGACCGTCGACGCGCACCCACTCCCGGCCGAAGCCGGGATAGTCGTCGTAAAACGACCGGGGCGCGAACGTCGCCCAGATCGCGAGCTGGACGCTCACTGCGGCCCACAACGCGAGCACCACACGCACGACCCACTCACACACGGCTCGCCTCCCGTTCCCGGGCGACCGCCGGCCACCCTTCTCGCACGCTCGGGTAGCGGGGCGACCAGCCGGTGGCGTCACGCAGCTTCTTGTTGCTCACCCGCCACGATCGGATCACCGCGGCCGCGGCCGATCCGCTCACCAGCTTCACCAGCCACGTCGGCATCGGGCGCAGCCTCCCGACGCCGAACGCCGCCGAGAAGGCGTCGAGATAGTCACGCCGCGTCACCGGCTCGTTCTCGACTGCGTTGTAGATGCCGGCGGGCGCATCCAGGGCCGCGACCGCGGCCGCGGCCGCATCGTCAGTATGGACCGACGACAGGTAGGCCTCGGGCTTGCCGCCGACCATCGACATCCGCCACCGGGCGAGCCGCAGCGCCTCGTCCGTGCCGCGGGCAGTCGGGCCATAGAACAAGCCGAACCGCAACACGATCCCCCGGCCACCACCGGCGGTGAACCGGCCGACGATGCGCTCGCCCTCGAGAGTCGGTCGCAGCATCTCGATCGACTCGTCGGGCCGTGTGGTCTCGTCGATCCACGCGTCGCCGCTGTCCGGGTAGACGAACGTCACCGACTCCTTGACGAACGTGGTCACACCGGTCGTGACCGCCGCGTCGACGAGCAACTCGGTTGCAGTCGTCCGAAGGCTGTTGTGCGTCGCCCAACCCTTCTTGCTCGACATGCGCCGGAGCGGTGGCACGTTGGTGGCGAGGTGCAGCACCGCCTCGCAACCGTCGACAGCCGATTTCAACGCTTCGCCGTCGAACAGGTCGACGGCGACGGGATCGGCGCCCTGTGCGCGCAGCTGCGCCGCCTTGTCGTCGGTGCGCGCCACCGCGCGGACCTGATGCCCATTCTCGAGCAGACGGCGCACGGTGGCGGGCCCGATCGCCCCTGTCGCGCCGGTCAAGAACACCCTCATGGCATGACCTCCTGTAACCAGGTCCCGAACTTCGCTATCGCCTTCGGACTCGCGTCGCGCGCCACGCCGGCCGCGAGGTCGGCCACCGACGTGCGGGCGAGCTCCGCCCGCCACGCCGTGTCGGCCTCGACCATCACCCGGTGGATGCCGCACATCGTCCGGTACTCACGCGCCGGCACCGCAGTCGGACCCCGTCGGCGGATCTCGAGGCACTCGAATGCGGGCTCTTCGCCGTCGATCGCCTCGACGACGTCGAGCACCGAGACGTCGGCGGGCGGACGAGCCAACCGGTAGCCGCCGCGCGGGCCCGTCCCGGCGACGAGGATCCCGGACCGCGACATCGCCTGCAGGTGCTTCGCCAGGTACGCCACGGGAACACCGTGGAACTCCGCCAGCCGGCCGGTCGAAAGGGCGGCGTCGGAGGGCAAGACCGCCAGGAGCACCGCGCAATGCAGGCCCCACTCGACGCCCTCGGACAGGCGCATATTCCGGATACTAGATATCCGGAATCGGCCTCGCAAGCTCAGCGCCGGTCCAGGAGCAGCGCCTGGACCGACCGGCCGATGCGACCGCCATCGTCGTACAGCGCGGTGTCGGCGATCCCGACCCCCTCGTGGGTCGGCCACGTGCGGGCGTCGAGCCCGATCCACTCCCCGACCGGCAGACGGTGCAGGTAGATCGTCAGGTCGGGGTTGATGAAGATGTGCTCTTCCCACGTGACGGCGCCGCTGATGCCGTTGCCGAAGTCGGCGGCGGCCGCCACCCGCATCAGCGGGGTCGTCTCCTCGCCCGCGACGATCGGGACCGCGAGCCGGAACCACACCGCCGCCGGCCCGGGAACGCCGAACTCCCCCCGAGCGGCGCTCATCTCCATCGCGAACCCGAAGTTCAGGGGGCCGAGGTTCTCGAACCGTTCTCGCCGGGTACCCGGGCCGGGCGTCAGCCGGTCGTCGGGCGGGTCGGCGAACTCGATGTCGGCGACGCGGATCCGCAGTGCGGTGGCGCGCACGACCTCGTCTCCGCCCGCGAGCACGGACGCTTCGACGAGTTGCACCTTCTTGCCGGGACGCAACGTGCGCGCCCGCAGCTCGATCGGCTGCATCGGCACAGGTCGCAGCAGCTCGACGGTCATGCGGACGACGCGAGCTGGTGGGCCGGCGTCGTGCTGCTCGAGCAGCCCGGCGAGCAGCGCCGCGCACGGGCCGCCGTGCTGCGCGTTGGGGTCCCACGGGCCGCGCGCGAGCTCGGTCGGGACGAAGCGCTCGCCGTCCCGATGGAAGACCGCGTCGGGGAGGTCGTTCGGCATTCGCTTCCTTTGGTCGCCGTCGCGAGCTCCGGCTCCTGCGGGTGACGGTCGGCAAGCCGCCGCCACCGCCGCGGAGCCTACGGGAGGCTTGTTGACGCCCGTGTCAGGGTTCTCGTACCGTCCGCGCGTGCCCGAGATGCGATTGCTCGACGGCAAGGTGGCGCTTATCACGGGCGCCGCGTCGGGTCAGGGTCGGGCGGCGTCGGTGCTGTTCGCCGAGCACGGCGCCCGCATCGCCGTCGCCGACGTGAACGACAACGGCGCGCGCGAGACCGTCGACCTGGTCGAGCAGGCAGGGAGCAAGGCCGTCGCCGTGCACGCCGACGTGTCGCGCCGCGCGGACAACGACGCCATGATCGCTGCCGCGGTCGACGCCTTCGGCGGTCTCGACGTGCTGTACAACAACGCCGCCATCCAGATGTCTGGGCGCCTGGTCGAGTGCACCGAGGAGCAGTGGGACATCACGATGGCGACGAACCTCAACGCGATCTTCTGGGCGTGTCGCGCCGCCATGCCGCAGCTCTCTGACGGAGACGGCGGCAGCATCATCAACACCGCGTCCGTGCTCGGACTGATCGGTTCGGAGGGCTACGCCGCGTACGGCGCGGCCAAAGCCGGGCTCGTCGCGCTGACCAGGCAGATGGCTACCGAATACGGACCGAAGGTGCGAGCCAACGCGATCGCGCCCGGCTCGATCGACACACCCCGGTTCCGGAAAGTCGCCGCCGAGATGGAAGATGGCGACGGCTTCGTGCGCGGCCTGCTCGAGAACATCCCGCTCCACCGGCTCGGCACGGCGGCGGACGTCGCCGGCATCGCGCTGTTCCTGGCGAGCGACCTCTCGGCGTACACGTCGGGCTCGGTGGTCCCGGCCGACGGCGGCCTAGCGGCGCTGCGATGACGGCGATCGACGGTCGCTTCGGCGGGCGTACCGCCATCGTCACGGGCGGGGCGTCCGGACTCGGCGAGGCGACCGTGGCCCGCCTGGCGGCGGCGGGCGCCCGGGTGGTGGTCGCCGACCTCGACGAGCCGGCGGCGCAGCGGGTTGCAGGAGCGGTGGTCAAGGCGGGCGGGACGGCCGAGGCCGTCGCCGTCGACGTCACCCGCGAGGAGGACGTGCGGCGGATGGTGGGCGCTGCGACCGGCGGGAACGGCGACGGGCGGCTCGACGTGCTGGTGTGCAGCGCGGCGGTCGAGGTGCGCGCCTCGCTGGCCGACACCACAGACGACGAGTGGCAGCGCGTGCTCGACGTGAACGTGAAGGGCCCGTTCCTGTGCCTCAAGCACGCGATTCCGCCCATGGCGCGATCTGGCGGCGGGTCGGCCGTCCTCCTCGGGTCTGTGCTCGGGGCGATCGGCTCCCCCGGGTACGCGGCGTACTGCGCGTCGAAGGGCGCGCTCGTCAACCTGGCCAAGCAGGCGGCGATCGAGCACGCAGCGGACAAGGTGCGCGTGAACGTCGTCTCCCCCACCGCGTGCGAGGCGGGGCTGTTCCTGAAGGTGGTCGAGCAGGCGCCCGACCCGGAGGCGATCAAGCGCATGGTGGCCGAGCGGACGCCGATGCAGCGGTTGGCAACGGCCGACGACGTGTGCGAATCGATCATGTTCCTCGCCGGCGACGAGTCCAGCTACATCAGCGGCGCCGTCTTCCCGCTCGACGGCGGACTCGCGGCGCGGAGGATGTGACGTCGATGCGTGCACGACGTTCGCTCCGCGGGCTCCATGCACGCATCGGGAGTTGCGATGCGTGACGGGAGGCGGATCCTCGACGCGGACGCGCACGTGGTCGAGCCCGGGGACGTGTTCGGCGAGGCGCAGCGCGTCGGCCCGGAGCTCATGGACCTGCCGCCGACGACGCCGTTCGAGGCAGCGGGCGACACGTCGAAGCTGGGCGACTTCTTCGCGTCGGGATGCTCGGCCGACGCGTACCTGCGCTGCATGGATACCGAAGACATCGACGCCGTCGTGCTGTACCCGTCGATCGGGCTCTACGCGCCGTACCTGCCCGAGCTCGACCCGAAGGGCTCGGCCGCCGCGTGCCGGGCGTACAACGACTGGATCGCCGGCTACTGCGCGACCGACCCGTCCCGCCTCGCCGGCGTCGGCATCGCGCCGCTCGCCGACGTGACGCTCGCGGTGGAGGCGGCGCGCTACGCCGCCGATCTCGACCTCCCCGGCGTGATGGTGCGCCCCAACCACGTCTACGGCCGCAGCCTCGGCGCGCGCGACTACGACCTCTTCTACGAGGCGCTCGAGGAAACGGGCCTCGTGCTCGCAGTTCACGAGGGCCTCGGCCTGCGCGGCGCGCCAACGATCGGACGCGACGTGAGCGAGACGTTCGCCGTGCGCCACGCCATGTCGCACCCGATGGAGCAGATGGCGGCGATGGCGAGCCTCATGCTCGAGGGCGCACTCGAACGTCATCCCGGCCTGCGGGTCGCGTTCCTCGAGTCGGGCACCGGTTGGCTCCCGTATTGGTTGGCGCGCCTCGATGGGCACGCGGAATGGATGCATGACACCGAGACCGCGGGGCTGTCGCTGACGCCGTCGGAGTACTTCGCCCGCCAGTGCATGATCAGCACCGACCCCGACGACCCACTGGCGGCCTGGACCGTGTCGCAGGTCGGCGCCGATCACGTCGTGTGGGCGAGCGACTTCCCCCACCCCGATGCCTTGTACCCGGACGCCGTCAGCAGTTTCCTGAAGGAATCCGCCGAGCACGGTCTCGACGGCGCCGAGCTCGACGCCGTGCTCTGGGACACGCCGGCGCGCTTCTACCGCCTGGAGAATCGCTTCAGCCAGGCGTGAGGCAGGCCGGGATTCGCTACGCCACCCGGCAGGCGGTCGACGTCCCGAAACGCGCCGCCACCATCTCCTTGAGCCCGCGGGGGAAGCTCTCGTGCGCGGCGAGATGCGGCTGCACGAGCGCGCCCTGGGCCACGACGTCCCCGCCGAACGCGCTCACGCATCGTTCGGGCTCGGCGTTGGCAAGGGAGAGAATGGCGCCGGCACAGCCGAGCGGGCCGCCGAACGACAGCAACGCCGAGGAGCCCGTGTAGATCGGCCCGTTGTACTGGTCGAGCTCGTGCAAGAGCCGCTCGGCGTCGCCCGAAGAGTCCTTGAGCCCCGCGACGGGCAGGTCACCCAGCAGCCGTACCGCGATGCCGGGCGGCGCCACCTTCGGATAGTGGTACGCGAGGACAGGCGTACCGGCGGCGGCCTTCGCCACCGCGTCGTAGTAGGCACGCGAGTCGGTCACGCCCGGCGGTGACAGCACGAGCACGGCGTCTGCGCCTCGCTCGACCGCGTCGCGCGTGAGGGCCGCCGCCTGCCTTGCCGAGGGTGCGCCGGTGCCTGCGATCACCGGCACCGACCGGGGTACTTCGCCGCGTACCGCCTCGAGCAGTGCAATCCGTTCGGCGGGCTCGAGCGCGGCCGCCTCCCCCGTCGTGCCCGCCACCACAACGGCGCCCATCCCGAGGGCGACGAGCTGGGCCGCCAGCGCGGCGCTGGCCGGTGCGTCGAGATCGCCCCGGTCGTCGAACAGCGTGACGAGCGCGACGCCGACACCGGTGAAGACGGGGGCGGCCACGCACCGCAAGCTAGCGGCCCGTGGCACCCCCCAACACGCGTCCGAAGTGGTGGCCGGTGATCGCAAGGCCCCAATGGAGATAGAGCCGGTGGGCGTCGTGGCGGTGGACGCCCGAGTCGAGTTGGAGGGAATCGCAACCGTTGCGTTCGGCCTCGGTGCTCAGCCAGTCGAGCAGCCGGGTCGCGTGGCCGGCGCGCCGGGCCGACTCGCGCGTGACGAGATCCTCGACATAGAGGTAGTGACCCCACGCCAGCATGTCCCGGATGTGGAACCCGGCCGCGCCGCCGGCGGCGGCCTCACCGTCGTCGAACGACGCGACCAACCGGTAGCCGGCCGGCCGCTGCACGTCGTTGACGCGCGCAACGAACTCGGATTCCGCCCCGATGTTCGGTCGCAGCTCGAGCATCGCCTCATACGCAAGGCGAGTATCGGCCGCCGGGAGCTCTCGAATGCTCATGCGGTGAAGCATTACTAGTGTCGCCCCGATGAACGAAACGGTTTTGTCCGAGAGCTCCGCGCGCGTCTGCACGGTCACGCTCAACCGCCCCGACGCCCGCAACGCCATGAACACCGAGCTGCAGCGAGCCCTCGCCATCGCCCTCGCCAGTGCCGAATCGGACGACGGCGTCGATGTCGTCATCCTCACCGGCGTCGACCCCGCGTTCTGCGCCGGTCTCGACCTCCGCGAGCTCGGCAGCACGGCCGCGAACCTCGTCGGCGGGCGCGACGACGAGCATCGGAGCCCCTTCACGGTGCTGTGGACGATGACGAAGCCGGTCATCGGCGCAATCAACGGCCCTGCCGTGACCGGCGGCTTCGAGCTCGCGCTGGGATGCGACTTCCTCGTGGCGTCGGAGCGCGCCACCTTCGGCGACACGCACGCACGTGTGGGCGTGACGCCGGGTGGCGGGCTGAGTGTGTTCCTCCCGCAGACCGTCGGGCTCCGCAAGGC